>JBEKKG010000695.1:0-4473 GCA_050010835.1 Planctomycetota bacterium | reverse complement strand
ACCTGTTCAAGGTGGATGACGCCCGGCTGGCGCTGCTGAAGGATGTCGTTCTGCGCGACGGGAACGTCGTCGTCTGGGGCCCCGGCTCCGGGATTTCCGACGGCGAGAGGACCGGCGCAGTTTCCGCCGGCCGGCTGACGGGATTCGACTTCGAGTACCTGCCCGTGAACTACCCGCGGCGCGCGCTCATCAGCAACTTCACGCATCCGATAACGCGCGGCCTCAGCCCCGACACGCTCCTGGGCGGCCCGCTGCCGTACGGCCCACTGCTCTTTCCGAAAGACGGCACGCCACTGGCGCGCGCCTGGACCAAGCAGGGGCGCAACTACGCCGGTCTGGCCGTCAAGAGTTTCGGGCGCGGCGCGCGCGGCGAAAACCAGGACGCGCCTGAGCGCGGCGCCGGAGATTACGCGGCCGTTTTCACCACGGCCATTCCGCTGCCGGCCGAGTTATGGCGCGGCCTGGCGCGTTTTGCGGGCGCGCATGTGTACTGCGATAGCAACGACGTGCTTATGTCCGACAGCAGCATTGTGGCGCTGCATTCGCTGAAGCCCGGCCCGAAGCAACTCCGCCTGCCTGGAACGTATAACGTGCGCGACATTGTCACTGGTCAGGCAATTGGCCAGAGTCTGAAGGAAATCCAATTCGAACTCGACGCGCCGGGAACAAGGGTGTTCCTGCTGCAGGTGCCGGGCAGATAGCCCGGAGCTGTCACCGCCGCTCCCCTTCTTCGCCAAACCCAGAAGGCTGTTTGCCCAACCAGGCTTTAGCCTTCTCAATCGCCGCGTTGCGATCTTCGAGGAATTGCTTTCCATTCCCCAATTGCCCGAAATCCTGGCCGGTCTTCCGTTGCAGATAGTAGACAGCCATGTCCCCGTCGCGCGGATCACCCTTTTCTTGCAGTGACTGTCCGTTCAGCACCACAGCGCAAAAAGGGATGTATCTTGTGTTCCTGTCAGAATAGAAATGGCACCATGACCACATAGCGCGGTACTTCCGTTGATTGTCCTTCTGGGCTTTCTTGAATTCCTCTAACAATACGCGGCAGTCCTGGTCTTGGCCCCAATCACGAATAATGTCACACACGACACGCAAGTCCTTCTCGTCAAGTACCTGGTTTGTTTGGATCAGCTTGCATGCTGACTCCACAGCCGCCACCGCGAGCGGGTCTATTCTGGCCCGCGCTGGTGACAGTTGAAAGGCTAGAGACAGCGCTTCCATGCGGCCTGTCTGCAACGCAGCCAGCAACAGTTTGTTAGTGAGGGGGTGGTCCACAAGCTTATTCGCTTTGAGCAGAGTCACTCTGGCCCTTTCAGGCACACCGGGCACGAGAGCCTGGGTGATAATCTGTTCATCCAAGCGCTCTTTTGAGACGCGCTTCCAGACAAGCCCCGCGAGTTTTCGGCGTCCGTCGAAACGGTCTGGATCTTTGTGTCCGTTTTCGGCCCACTCGGCCAAAGTAAGGTCCCTTGAGTAGGCCTCCGCAAACAGTGCTACCAGAATCTGCATCCAGCGGTTGGTATCGGTCCCCAAAGCCCTTGCCAGGTGGCTGTCAATGCTCGCGGCCTCATCCACATCCAGACCCCACCAACCCGCGACACGATATCTGGTGCTGACATCACCCATGACCAGGGCGTTGGCGTATTCGGCCCGCAAAAAACCAATCCGGGAACCGCCGCCTAGCGCGTCAATGACTCTCACCAAGCTATCCCGCACTTCTGCGTCGGTCGCGCGCTCCGTCTCCGCCTTAAGGGCTTTCAGCACGGCTTGGCCTTGTGTAAGAAGCTGTATGCGAGCATGTTCGCGCTGCTCGAATTCCTGAGCCCCAAGCTGGCTGATCAGGCCGGCAAGCACCTTGGGGTCAACACCATCCTTGACCTTGACCACATCAATTACCGCCGGGATGAGGAGGTTGTTGTCTTCTTCATCCGGCATAACCCAGCGATTATCCTTGCCTTTGCGGAGCGGGAAGATCCGCACGTCTCCAGGTGAAAGGTTTGGGAATGTTGGGCCATTGATATACGCCCCGAATTCTCCATGCCTGTCGGGATCTTCATTGAAGTAATCAATCTCAAACTGCTCGCCCGTTGCCAGATCTTTGTTGGGATCGGGGGAAACCCGGATGGCACGAACAGTGGCAGTCTTCTTGAGCAAGGGCATAAGCCAATGCCCATCCTTCGCCTCAATCTTGCCGGTGGTGGCCACGGCAAGCACTTCGCCGACAACCAATACTTCCGCTTCCTTAGCCAACTTTGCGAAGGTCCAAAGGTTGATGAACCTTGCAGTAACGTTGGCCTGGAAAACAACAACAGCGGCCAGTAACAGGCAGGCGAGGGTTAGAGGGTGCTGGCGGAAACCACGCGAAAAGCTCAAGTTGCCAGGCATGCCTCCTCCCTTCGCCTCATCATTCATTCTTCACGGAGTCCTTCTCCTGACTCCTGTAGAATGCGATGGCGTTGCGGATCCCCTGCTTTACCTCCTCGGGCACTTCCGATTCCTTCAGCAGGCCGGTAACGAACGCATGAGCCACATACATGTGCGCATTCCCGCCGATACTATACTTGTTGAAAAGCTCACGGTTCGGCCCATCGTGAAACCGGTGGATGCGGTCCGTCAACTCCCAGGTGCCGAGCGAGCCGGCCCGCCATTCGTCAAAGGCACTGGCCAACTTCTCCAGGTGGGCACGCAGTTCGCGTTCGTAGGCCTTATCCGCCAATTCGCGCACCTGGCGCTTGATGCGCTTCGGGAGGTCATTCATCCCGGTATGGTATCCAAAGGCCGGGCGGGATGCCAGGAGATACAGGCAGACAGTCTGTACCCCAGCCTTACTTCCCCACGGCCTGCTGCATGAAGGCAATGGCCTTCTCGACTGTCAGCACGTCGCCGATCTTGTCGGCGTCAATCTCCGTGCTGAACTCTTCCTCCAGCGCGGCGATGAGCTCAATGCTCTGGATGGATTCCATCCCCAGTTCGCGCACCAAGTGGGCCTTCGGCGTCACGCGGTCCGGGGGGACCTTGAGAACCGCGGCTATGACCTTCCGTGTGCGTTCCGCTGTTTCGTCAGCCATGTGCTTCTCCTTGTTCGCCACAGAGACACAGAGAACTGCTCTTTATTGTCCTTGCTTCTCTCTGTGTCTCTGTGGTGGATGTTCCGTGTTAAAGCGCCGCAACCTGTGCCTTAAAGCCGCTGACGCGCTTCTCCAGCGCCGCCAGTTCGGCATTCATCTCCGCCACGAACTTGTTGCCCGCAAAAGTGCCGCGCACGGCCTCAAAATCCGCGCGCCTGGCGGCCTCATCGCCGTCCACGCCGAAGCCGAACTGGGCACCGTCCGAGAACTCACGCTCCGCATCCGCCAGGATCATCTTCACGGCCTTCTGGCGGCAGGCCAGCAGTTTGTCGGCGGCCTCGGCCAGCGCGGCGGCCGTCATTTCCTGCGGCTGCACGCCAAAACGCTCTTCCCACACCGCGGCAATCCAGTTCCACTCGTCGCCGGCGTAAGCCGCATGGCACTCCGCCAGGCGGGCCTGCACCGCTGCCAGGCTGCTCAGCGCGCCGCTCTCGATGTCCGCTTCGAGGCTATTCACGCGCTCTTCCGCAGCCAGCAGCCCGGAAATGTCGAGCCAGTTGCAGCGCTTGGCTCCCTGCGGCTCCGGCGCGAGCCGCCGGCGCACTGCGGCCAGGCCGCTGCCAAGGGCCGCTTCGGCGCGCGCCAGGAGTTTGTCGGCCAGGTAGGCATCCAAGGCCAGCCCGTAGAACTTGGCCCCGTTCTTCAGGAGCAGCCGCTTCACGGACACGCCGTTGAGGTTGACTTCATCCACGGAACGCTCTGTCAGGGCGGCGGTCTGGCTGAGCAGTTTCTCGCCGCGCAGCAGTTTGCCGGCCGTGAGCGCACGGCGTATGCGCAGATCATCGACGAACTGCTCGAGCAGGCCAGCCGTTTCGCGGCCGACCTTTCCAAAGGCAATGCCACAGCCGCCATTGCCTCGGCGGAGCGCTACGGACGTTGCCTCACGCAACTTGCGGCTGCCGCCTCGGTGCCCCTGCAATCCGAGGCCTTCCTGCAAGCCGCGGCGTTGGCCAAGGAAATTGGTGGCATCGCCAAGACCACCAACTACGGCGACCTCGGTATCGCGATGTTCGCGACGCCCGAGGCCGCCAACCTGTTCGCCCGCGCCTGCCGGCCCTCGCTGATCGCGATCCCTCTCGACCTGGATCGTTCCGGCGTGCGTCGCCTGGCTCTCAGCCAGACCGGGGAATCTGCGGTCGTCCACACACCCGCGCCCACGACTGGCGCTTCGTCCATTTCGGCCGAAGCGATCGTGCGGACCTCGGTCCACGATCGCACCACAGAGAAGACGCTGTCCGAGTCAGACGAGCCCCCTCCCACACCGCGCCCGGCAATCACCCGGGCCGCAGAACCAGCGACCGAGGAAGAGAAGGCACCCGAGGAACCCGCCCCGCAAGATCAACTC
>JBEKKG010000694.1:0-4495 GCA_050010835.1 Planctomycetota bacterium | reverse complement strand
GCAAGCCGCCGTGCGGGCGCTCGGCCACCTGAAGGACACTCAGGCCGTGCCGTTGCTGGCCGGGATTCTCGCGGACGTTGAACCCAAGACCGCCAATCTGTACCTGGCTGAGGCCGCCATTGAAGCGTTGGGGCGCATCGGCACGCCCGAGGCTGAGGCCGCGCTCATTGATGTTTTCGGCCGGCTGAAGGAATACTGGCACTACGTCGGCTGGTACAGCGATCATCCGGCGCTCTATGCCTGCCATTCGTCGCCGCTGCACTTCCGCGTCATCGAAGCGCTCGACGCCCTGGGCTCGGCGCGCACCGCGGCCATCGTGCCGCACTTGATCCGCTCAGTGCCGACCGACCCCGACCGCGCGCTGCTGCCGGAGAATGACGATTACGAGACCGTGACGGGCCGCGTGATCCGCCGCAGCGGCCGGGGGGATGAAACGGTCGAGGCCTGCCTGGCGATTCTCGGCGCTGCGGAAGCGAAAGCCTCCCCGGAGTTGAAGACCGCCATCTCCACCACCGCGGGCGCCTGGGCCGGCCATCCCGGCCCGGAAAACCGCGCCTCGCAAATCCTCTCGCTGGTCTGCCGCGACGCGCGCTACGAGCCGCAAATCCGCGCAGCGTTCGAGCGGTTCCGGGCCAGGCCAGAGGAACCCATCAAGCGCTATCTCGGCAACCCCAACTGGACGCCCGTGCGCCATTGGACGCTCTTTTATCTGGCGCGCGCGCTGGGCAACCTGGGAGACCCCAAGTCCGTGGACGCACTGCTGGCCGCTTTGGGCCCGGAACTGAATGAGGCCCGCCACGGCCGGCCCGACCCGTCGCAGCCTGACATCCACTTCCTGCAACTCGAATACACGCCTTGCTGGCGTGCCGCCGCGGCCTACGCGCTGGGCTGCATTGCGGACAAAAAAGCCGTGCCGGTGCTGCTGGAAGCCGTCGGCAATATGGACAACGCCACGGACGTGCGCCACGCCGCGGCAACGGCGCTGGGGCGGATCAAGGACCCCGCGAGCTTCGAGGCCATCCGCAAGCTGGCGCAGGACTATCCGGAAGTCTCCACGCGCCGGGCACTGCTGCAGGCGTGCGAGCCGGTGAGCGCGGTGGCGCAGCGGTGATTTTGGATTTTAGTAACCGTTCAGTCCGAGCCGCGCGCGTGAGCAAGCGGCAATCTCCGCTCCCTCACGGTCGCGGCTCGGATTGAGCGGTTACTGATTTTAGATTGGCCGGTTGGCGGCAGCCAGTGGCTACGCACGCGGCAAACAAACAGTTTTTTGGCATTGATTTGAGAGTGATTGTCTGGTAATCTCCAAGCGGTCGGTTTACACAAACGTTGGGCGGTCCACCGGGGGGGTTCAAAAGTGAGGAGCAGAGCCATGTTGCACAAGACACAGGCGGGTTTCCTGGCGGTTATCGCGTTGGCCTTGGCGGCGGGCGCCGCGCGGGCAGAGGGCCTCGTGATTACGACTCTCGCCGGCACGGCAGGCAGTAGCGGCAGCACCGACGGCGTCGGCAGCGCGGCGTTGTTCAATTCTCCCAGCAGCGTCGCGGTGGACGCCGGCGGCAACATCTACGTGGCGGACACCGGCAACCACACGATCCGGAAAATCACGCCTGGCGGCACGGTTACCACACTGGCCGGACTCGTGGGCAATTCGGGGAGCACTGACGGGCCGGCAAGCACGGCACAGTTCAACAGTCCCGCAGGGTTGGCAGTGGACTCCGGCGGCAATGTCTACGTCGCAGACACAATGAACAACACCATCCGCGTAATCACGGCCACGGGCACGGTGAGCACCCTGGCCGGCACGGCGGGCAGTCCAGGCGGCACGGACGGCACAGGGTCCGCGGCGCGATTCTCCGGTCCCCTTGGGATAGCCGTAGCCGGCGGGATTGTCTACGTGGCCGATACCGGCAACAATACCATCCGCCAGGTCTCGTCCGCGGGCGTGGTGAACACCCTGGCTGGCACGGCGGGCAAAGCGGGCAGCACGGACGGGGCCGCAGGCGCGGCTTTGTTCCAATATCCTTCCGGCGTGGCTGTGGACAGCAGTGGCAACGTTTACGTGGCGGACCAACATAACAACACGGTGCGCAAGATCACGGCTTCGGTAGTGAGCACCTTTGCCGGGTTGGCGGGCAGCGGCAACGCCAGCGGCGCCAACGGGACTGGCAACCAGGCGCGCTTCAACAATCCTGCCGGAGTGGCAATGGACGGCCACGGCAATGTCTACGTGGCAGACCTGTCCAACGACACGATCCGCAAAATCACATCCGCGGGTGTGGTGACCACGTTGGCGGGCATTGCCACCTACTCCGGCAACGCGGATGGGTCAGGCGTCGCGGCGCGGTTCTCGGGTCCGAGCGCCGTGGCCGTGGGCGCCGACGGCAGCGTCTACGTGGCGGATACGGGCAACGACACGATCCGCAAGGGCGAGCCGGGGCCGTTTGACGCTCTGCACGTCGAGCTCAACTGGGACGTGGCAACAGACCTGGACCTGTACGTCAAGGAACCCTCCGGGAACATCGTTGACTATCAGAACACGACCAGCACGACCGGGGGGACCTATCTGACCGACGTAACCAATGGGACCGGCCCGGAGGTTGACTGGTGGACTACTCTGCCCACCGGGACTTTCGAGTACTGGGCCACCAACTACTCGGGCAGCATGGCGGCCAACTTCACGCTTTCGGTGTACCAGGATGGGGTCTTGACTGCCACGCATTCAGGCACATTGGCGGCAGTAGCCGGGCAGGAATCAACGCATTTCACATTCCAGGTTGGGTCGTCAAATGGCAGCGGCGCGCTCTTGGCCATCACCAGTCTTACCGCATCCGGGACCTCTGTCCTGGTGGGCGACACAGTTACATTCTCGGCTGCATGCAGCAACCCCAATACTGCAAACGCCTTCACGTTTGGCTGGGATTTTGGCGACTTGAACACCGCCAGCACGCCGGTTAGCGCGCCGGCCGGCTCAACCTCCCATGTCTACTCGACCGCCGGCACGTACACGGCCGCGGTCTTCGCCTCCGATGGGACGGGGACTTCCGCTCCGGCAACGGTGGGGATCACCGTGGTCGCGCCGGCCCCCAGCGGGGCAGGAGTCACCAATGTGGCCACGGGTTCGACCGTGAACAATCCGCTCCAGAACATGGCGATCGGGGTAACCGAGAGTAACGGCGGCGTGGTGGTGCTCGACATTCAAGTCAGCGGCCTGCTTTCTGAAAGCGTCCTGCGGTCATTATACACTGTCTCGACGAGCTTTGGTGGCATCCTCCAAGGCCGCGCGGGCGTCCTGGGCACAGCCAAAGGGTACGCGCCGGCCCAGAAGTTCAGCGACCCCAGCGTGTACGTGGCGACGGCGACGGCCTCGGGAGTGGATTCGACCACGAACAACCCGGCGGTCAAGATGGCCCGCCGCACCATTGCCATAAGCAACGCCGAAGTGGGATTACCGCACCCATTCACGGGCGCCCCGCCGAAGCAAGCCATTTCTAGAATGACCATAAAAGGAAAATTTGCCCTGCCCAAAGCCGGCGCAACGCCTGCAACCAAAGACAACGTGACGCTTAGCGCGCAGGTCGAGATGCCAGTGGGCCTGAAACTGTCTGACGGCCTGGATTTTACGCTGGGCATCGGCAACATCATTGATCACGTGACGGTGAACGGCAAGGGCCAGCTCCCCAAGGGCAGCAGCAGCGACCTTAAGAATATCCAGAAAATCAGCGTCAAGTTCCCAGCGGTGGACAAACATACAGGACTTACAGTGGCGCCGAAGAAAGGCGTCCCCACGGCCACGATTAACGTGACGCTGAGCCAAGCGGACATGGTGGCCAACGGTTTTGGCACTGAGGGGGTTGGGTACAACGCGAGCAGCGTGAGCAGCAAGGGGAAGGTCGCTCCAACAGACCTGAAGATCCAGGTGGCCTTCGTGATAGCGGGCGTAAGCTACGAGGACCTCGCGCCGGCAACGCTTAAGGTTGCGCTTTCATCAAAGGGGAACACCGCCACGCTGTTGCCTGGCCGGGCAGCACATCCGTAACCGTTCAGTCTCCGAGCCGCGCGCGTAAGCAAGTCCCGAGGCCTCGGTGCTCCCTCGCGGTCGCGGTTCGTACTGAACTAAGTTTACATAAGGTCAAGCTGAAACAAGACTTAAGTACTGTGATGTGATCTCATTCACAATCCCCACTGCGCCAGATACGTTGGAATAAAGATGAATGCGATAATACTTATCCGAATTATCTTGACTAACGCGCTCTTGTGTGGTAAAAATACTAATGATCCAGTTGGTGTCAGCGCAATGGACATCAACGTAGAGGAGCAGGCGCATGAGGTACTCACAAAGCACTGAACTGGCCTTGGACAGCCTTTTCTACATGGCCGCGCATCCCGCTCAAACGGACTTTGCGGTGGAAGATGTGGCCCAGGCCCAGCATGTTTCCGCTTCCTATCTGGCGAAGATTTTTCAACAGTTGGTCAAAGCAGGCTTGCTGCGCTCGCA
>JBEKKG010000693.1:0-5574 GCA_050010835.1 Planctomycetota bacterium | reverse complement strand
TGCGTCCGTGCAGGATACGCTCGCCCCAGGCCCCAACGCTCCCGCCGCCCCCCCGCCTAGAAAGGCGCTCGAACCCATGGCGCCCGCAGCCGCAGCCGCCGAGTTGCAAAAGCAGGGCCTGCGGCTGGACGTCAACAAGCCTGCGCGGCGCGTGCCCAAGAAGATCGGCGCCTACGACGTGCTCTCGGAGATCAGCCGCGGGGGCATGGGCGTGGTCTACAAGGCCGTGGACACCCAACTGCGGCGGATGGTGGCCATTAAAGTGCTGCTCTCCGGGGAAGGCGCGAAGGATGAGGACCTCAAGCGCTTCAAGCGCGAAGCCCAGGCCACCGCCCGGCTGCAGCACCCCAACATCGTCCAGATCTATGCGGTCGGCGATCACGAGGGCGAGCCCTACCTGGTGATGGACTTCGTTGAAGGCAAGACCGCCAAGCGGCTCAGGGAAGAAGGCCAGATGACGCCGCATCTGGCCTTGTCCATCCTTGAAAGCGTGGCCGAGGCGTTGCACCACGCCCACCTGCACGGCGTGATCCACCGCGACGTTAAGCCGGCCAACATCATCGTGGATAAGAACGAGCGCGTGCAATTGATGGACTTTGGGCTGGCCCGCCGCGTGGACGAGGACCTCGAGGTCACTCAATCCGGCACCACCATGGGCACGCCCTCCTATATGTCTCCCGAACAGGCCGAGGGGCACCTGGACGAAGTGGACGCCCAGAGCGACGTGTACTCGGCCGGCTCCTGCCTCTACGACCTGCTGACGGGGCGCCCGCCCTTTGAAGCCCCCACTATCCTGGCCACGCTGCGGCGGGTGTTGGAAGAGAGCCCCGTCCCGCCGCGCCGCCTGAATCCCAAGATCCATCAGGATGTCGAAACCATTTGCCTGAAGTGTCTGGAGAAGAACAAGAAGAACCGCTACGCCACGGCCAAACAGCTCGCCGACGACATCCGCCGTTTCAACGCGGGCGAAGCGATCAGCGCCAAACCCCTCGGCTTCTTCGCCTGGTGCTGGCGCAAGCTCTGGCGGCACAAAGAAATCTCCCTGGCGCTCTGCGCCATTGTCTGTTTCCCGCCGCGCGGCCCGGCAGCAGATTGAGGACCGGCAGAAGAAGCTCCGCGAAGAGCTGGCGGACGCCCAGCAGAAGCTGTCTGTAGGCAAGGAGAGCCTGGCCAGACTTAGCGATGCCGCGCCCGAGCAATTCAGTCAGCACCGGGACGTGGTGCGCGGGCAGCTTGCTGAGGCGCAGAAGGCTTTTGGCCAGGTGGAAGCCGGGAACGCTGAAGCCGAGAGCGCGCTGAAAACGCTGCGCAAGCTCGAGAACGAACTCGAAGTCCGGCACTTCCTCCACAAGGCCAGGATGTTCCTCAGCCCTCCCAAGGTGCGGCCGGGCGAGGCGCAGGAGTTGCCCAACTACGCGGGCGCGGAATTCGCCGCCCAGGAAGCCGCGGATCGCGACCCCGGGAACACCGAGGCCAAGGAGTTGCTGATCCTGGCCAAGGGCACCCGCGCAGTCGCCATCGAGACCGAGGGCTCGCCGGCGGAGGTCTTCGCCAAGCGTATCGTGGACGTAACCGGGCGGCAGTTATCCTCCGTCCCGGGACTCGGACTGCCGCTGGGCCGCACGCCAGTCAAAGGCAGCAAGCTCGAACCCGGCCTGTATCTTATTTCCTTCAAATGCGCCGGCCTTGTGGGGCGGGTTGGCAACCCGCCCTACGAGGTGCAGCAAGCCACGCTCTTGGTCACGCGCGATGCCAAAGATGAGGACCTGCGGCTCAGAATCACAGTGAACGCGCCGGAAGAGAACATGGTCCTGATCCCCGCCGGCAACGTGACGCTCCCGCAGCATGGCTCAGTCGCCGTCCCGCCGTTCGCGATTGACCGCTTCGAGTACCCCAACAAGGCCGGCACGGTGCCGGCAACGGGCCTCTCGCTGGTAGACGTGCAGGCCCTGTGCAAGAAACAAGGCAAGGCCCTCTGTAATCCCGGCCAGTGGTTGCGCGCCTGCATGGGCGACGGGGAGAGGCGTTACCCCTATGGCGCGGCTTATCTCAGCCGGGCTTGCGCCACGGGCTTTGATTTTGAGGCGCAGAAGCAGCCCCTGCCCAGCGGCCTGTTTGCGCGCTGCCGCACCCCTGAAGGCGTGTACGACATGTCCGGGAACGTGGCCGAGTGGACGGACACCACCGAACAGGAGAACACCTTCGGCGGCGACTGGACCAGCTCGACCCGCGTCGCCGACCTGACTGTCAGTTGCTGGGCGCGCTCGCCTCACGACGAAGTCGGCCCGGACCGCTTGGGATTCCGCTGCTGCAAGGGAAAGTGAAGGACCAGCCACAGAGGACACAGAGGACACAGAGAGAATTTTGGATTGAACTTCCGGACCCGCTGGAATCGAAAATCAAGAAATCCTCCTCCGTGCCCTCTGTGTCCTCGGTGGCAAATCCTTCGGGTTATCCTCCCAGTGGCAACTTGACAGGCCTGCCACCTGCGGCGGCGGACTGGTCTATGGCCATGCACAACTCGTGGGTCTTGTACGCGTCCGCGATGTTGCAGTGCGATTCGCGGTTCTCGCGGATGCAGGCCACGAACTCATTGATCTCAGCGTCGAAAGGATGGTGGTGCACGTCGCCGGAGTCCGGCAGGACCGTGGGCAGCGTGGCCCAGGCGGTTTGTCCGGGGAGGAGCTTCGGCGACCACAAGCGGTTGTCGCGCAACGTGCCGGCGGTGCCGGCCAGGTCTATGTTGAAGGCATAGGGCATTTCGCAGTCCAGCAGGGATGAGAGCTTGCCGATTACGCCGTTGCGGAACTTCACTATCGCCACAATGTTGGCATCGAATTCGTACAGCCCTTTCTTGTTGTTCCCCAGGGCCGACACTTCGGCGACTTCGTCGCCCACGAGCCAGCGCAGCGCGTCCACCGCGTGGCAGCCGGCGAAGAGCATGCTGCTGCCGCCGCTGGCCTTGGTGTGGGCCCATTCCCAGCCGCTGTACCACGGCCCCACGCCGTGCCAGTAATCCACCTCGGCGTAGAACAGGTCGCCGATGACGCCGGCGGCCATGAGCGCCTTAAGGTTGTCGAGCAAGGGGTTCCAGCGCAGCACGAAGCTGACGATGCTCCGCACCCCCGCGCGGGCCACAGCGTCGCGCAGGGCCTGGTTCTCCGCCATGCTCAAGACCATCGGTTTCTCGATAAGCACGTGTTTGCCGGCCTTGGCCGCGGCGATGCCTTGGCTGGCGTGAACGTGGTTCGGCCCGCTGATGTTCACGATGTCCACGCGCCGGTCGGCCAGGACCGCCTCAAAGTTGTCTCCCACGGCGCAGTCCAGTTTCAGCTTGTCCACCAGCCGCTGCGCACTCTCCCGGCGGCGGCTGCTGACGGACACGATCTGCGCATGCGGGTTTTTGAGCCAACTGGCGGTGTGTGCCTCGGCGACCCATCCCGCGCCATGAATGGCGACCCCAAGTTTGCCGTTGATCATTTTGTCCTCCTCCTTGAAGGATCAGCCACAGAGGACGCGGAGAAAGATTTTGCGATTCTCGATTCCAGCAGATCGGGCAGTTCAATCCAAAATCCAGAATCCAAAATCCAAAATTCTCTCTGTGTCCTCTGTGGCAAAGCGTTGTTACAGGTACTCCTCCGGGAACTTCCACGGCGCGCGGTATTCCGGCTTGGCCAGTTTCGCGGCCTCGGCGTCACCCGTGATCTTCTCCGTGGCGGCGTCAAAGCGGATCGAGCGGCCCAGCTTCAGCGAGAGGTTGGCGAGCACCAGCGGCACGTCAATCTTGCTGTGGTATTCCGGGTTGCAGCTCGGCTGCGTGCGGGACTTGATGCAGTTGAGCCACTCGCGCTCATGCCCGGGCGAAGGCGGGAGCGAACGCTCCGGCGGCTGCGGGTCTTTGAGCAGCTTGCCTTCGGGCACGACCTCGTGCTTGCCGTAGTCGCTGAAGAGCGTGCCGTTGACGCCGTGAAAGTAAATGCCCAGCCGCCGCGCCGGCTCCCCGCGTCCGAAATCGAAAGCGAAGCTGTTTGTCATGGACATCATCCAGGTCAGGGTGCAACCCGGATACTGCCACAGGATCTCCTGGGTGTCCGGCGCGTCGCCGGCGTCCTGGATGGTGTAGCGGCCGCCGCTGCTGTACGTCACTGTCGGGTATCCAAGCTCCAGCGCCCAGACGGGCAGGTCAATGATGTGCGGGGCCATGCCTGGCGTCCAGCCGCCGCTGAACTCCATGAACGAGCAGTTCTCGTAGGCGTTCTTCACGATCAGCGGGTTGAAAGGCCGCATGGGGTACGGGCCGACCCAGAGTTCCCAATCGAGTTCGGGCGGCGGATCGCTATTCGGCGGATTGCCGATGCCGCCGGGGCCCTGGTTCATGACGTTGAAGGTGCGCGCCACGCTGATCTTGCCCAATTTGCCGCTGCGGATCCACTCGACGACGCGCCGGTAGTTCTCGCTGGCGTGAATCTGCGTCCCGACCTGGGCAATGCGGTTGTGCTTCTTGACGGCGTTCTTCAGCGCCAGGCTCTCCGCGAGGTGCAGCGTCATGGGCTTCTGCACGTAGAGGTCCTTGCCCGCTTCGCAGGCATCCACCGCGATGCGGCAGTGCCAGTGCGGAGGCGTGCCGATGATGACGGCGTCCACGTCCTTGCGGGCGAGCAGTTCGCGGTAATCGTGGTAGGTCTTGGCGCTGGCCTTGTACTTGGCGGCGGCCTGCTCGCAGCGCGCTTTCCAGGCGTCGCAGACGGCGGTCACAGCGACATCGGGCTGTGACCCGCAGTTGCCCAGGTTGCCCATGCCCATCCCGCCGCAGCCAATCAAGCCCACCTGGATGCGCTCGTTGGCCGGGACTTTATCCTCTCCTCCCAGAGCGGACGCCGGGACGACGTACGGGAACGCGGCGCCTATTGCTCCCGCAACGGCAGCCTTGCGCAGAAAACTGCGGCGCGTTTCTTCCTTGGCGTTTGCCATGGCCTGCGACCCTCCTTTTAATTGTCTATGCACCGCAGAGACGCAGAGTGCACGGAGAAAAGCGGAAAAAACGAAACTCGAAACTCGAAGGAAACAGCAAGCTCGAAAACAGAAAGCCACGCTGAGTCCTTTGCGGCGATTTTTTCTCTGGCGGTCATGCAAGTCCTCCGCGTCCTCTGCGGTGAATAGTCCAGGTCAACACCCAAAGTCCCAGATAGCTTCCATCGCTCTAAGTCCTTAATTTACTGGCCTTTTAGGGATAGATTCAAGATATAATAGGGATCGTTTCGAGATATACTGGGGATAGTATCAGGTGAAGATAAAGATATAACCACGTGAGAATAACGATATAGTAACAATGCAGGGCGCGGAAGGAGAATTGAACGGACCAGCCTGTATGGACAAGTTCCCTGGCGATCAAGCGGCACTCCGAGTTTCGGATTCTGAGTTTCGGTTCTTGGCTGCACATGGCTCTGGGCCTCTTCCTACCTCTACTGTAACCGTTTTTGGTCGGCAGGGAAGCGGCGTGAGGGAGGCAGGCGACCAGTGGATCGCCGCCAGGCGTAGATGCAACTCTCTACATTGCGGCGCAGCAACTCGGTG
>JBEKKG010000692.1:0-5645 GCA_050010835.1 Planctomycetota bacterium | reverse complement strand
GCCAGGCCGACATCCAGCTCGCCTACGATCCCACCGAAGAAGGCGCCAAGACCACGCCGCTGGGCCACGTTTATGAGCAGCCGCAGCATGGAGAGGGCAACTCGTGGGGCAGTTGGCACAAGCTCGTGCCGACCCGCAAGATCACCGGCTGGGCGCGGACCTACGCCTGTAACTGGCTGCCGGAGACGTTCCGCATCGGGTGGCACGAGGCCAGACTGGAACTCAAGGAAGACACGCCGCTCGCAAAGGACAAGGGCGTACTCGTGATGTACGCGGAAGGGAAGGGCTGGCGTCTGTACGCGGACGGCAAGGAAGCTGTGCCTCTGGACGCCGACGCGCGGGGCGCCTTCCGCCGCGGCACGTTCGCGCTGCTCGAAGACAAAGGCGGGGCTGTCATTCTCCTGGCGCTCGACGGGCCGCTCGAATACCGCTATGGAAAAGGCGGCACCATTTCGCTGTGCTACATGCCTCAGGCCGCCGAACTGAAGAAGGGCGACACGCTGGCTTATTCCTTTGGCTTTGCCGGGGCCGCGGGCGGCACGCCGGCGGAGGCACTCCTGGACTTCGCCCGGAAATTCGGCATCGCGGCCCCCGGGACCGCCGGCTATGCGCCGCAGGTGTCCGGCGGCAAGCAGCTTGACAACTACTTGTGGTGGAAGCTGGACGCGGAAGGAAGCGGCATCCAGGCGCGTGTCCCCAAGGCCGCGCTGCCGGCTTTCCTGCCCGTGGTTGTCGAGGGCCTTAACGACAACTGGTCAGTGGAGATTCTGGACCGCGCGCGTCCCTGGCCCAACCACCGGGCGCTGCCCATCAAGGACGGACGGGCCTTCGCCATGCTCGACACGGTCGTGGCGGACAGCGATCTGTTCATCGGCCACCCCGTCACCTGCCAACGCAAGGACGTCAAGCTGCTCGTCAGTTGGATGGCACCGGGGCAATGGTTCGTGGAAGCGCACAACCCGACTGATCAGCCGCTCACGGCTAAGCTGCAAAGCAGCCCCGGCTGGACGGCATTCGATTTCAGCGAGACTGTGGAGTTGCCCGCCGGCAGCAGCAAGGTCTGGCGCGTCAATGGCAAGTGAGGTCTTCTTTCTGACGGGGGTGCATGTCAGTAAATGCACGAGGCAGTCAGTAAATGCACGAGGCAGAGCGTACCGCGGGCGTCCCGCCCGCCTTTGCCCTCGGATTCTGCCAGCCTGCCACGAGCGGGCGGGACGCCCGCGGTACATTTACTGACATGCACCCTTCTGGCGGAATCCCGCACTTTATCTGTTGACAGTCCCGCGCGCTGCCGCTATCTTCACCCCTGCTATTGAGAATGAGTCTCAGTAGCAGGAAAGCCGTTCGCCGTCCAAGCAACGCGCTCCCAAAGGCGGAGATGAAGAACCTCGCGCAGCTCAAACCGGGCCAGCACGCCACCGTCAAGCACGTCACGGAAGACAGTTCGGCACTCTACCAGCGCCTGCTGGAAATGGGCCTGTACGAAGGCGCGGAAGTGCGCGTGGTGCGCTTCGCCCCGCTGGGAGATCCGATGGAGATACTCGTGCACGGCTACAACCTGTCGCTGCGCAAGGCCGAGGCCGCCAGGGTGCAGGTGGAGGTGGGCCGGTGAATGTCGCCGCGCTGCTGGAAACAGCCTTTGCGGGCGAGGCGCCCGCCGCTGGAGCCTCTGCCGGCGAGACGCGCGCCGCTCCTAACCAGGCCGCGGTTTACACCGTGGCCGTCATCGGCAATCCCAACACCGGCAAGTCCACACTCTTCAACGCGCTCACGGGCCTGCGCCAGCGCGTCGGCAACTACGCCGGCGTCACTGTGGAGCGCAAGACGGGCCGGGCGCAATTGGACCGGGACACCTGGGCGGAGCTGGTGGATCTGCCCGGCACGTACAGTCTGGCCGCGCGCAGTCCCGATGAGATGATCGTCGTGGATGTGCTGCTGGGACAGCAGGCAGGCTCCCAGCGCGTGGATGCAATTCTGGCGATAGTTGACGCCAGCAATCCCGAGCGGAACTTCTACTTGTTGTCGCAGCTCTGCGAACTGGGCCTGCCCGTGGTCGTGGCGCTCAATATGACGGACGTTGCGGAACGCAAAGGCGTGCGCATTGACACGGCCAGGCTCTCCGCGGCCCTGGGAACCCCTGTGGTGGCCGTCACCGCGCACAAGGGCACGGGACTGGAGCGCCTGCGTGCGGCGCTGCTGCAGGCGCTGCAACAGAAATGCCCGCCGGGTTCGCCGCGGCCTGATTTTCCGGCAGCCCTGCTGGCTGAAGCGGCCGCGCTGCAGGTGGAACTGCTCTCCCACGCGGGGCTGCTGGGCCGGCGCGTCAGTCTGCCTGAGGCCTTTCGCGTGCTGGTGGACCAGGGCGGCCATGCCGAACGGCGGGTCGGGAGCGCGCTGGGCAGCGGTTTTCTTCAGGGCCTGGAAGCGCGCCGGCGGAACGCCAGCCGCATTCCTTTGCCCGCTGAGGAGGTCCGCGCCCGTTATGCCTGGGCCAAGCGGATGCTGGCCGGGGCGCTCACGCGCCCTGAGCAGCCGTGGCGCAATCCCGCGGACAGCCTTGACAAGGTGTTGACGCACCGCTTCTTTGGCACCCTCATCTTCGCTGCATTCATGCTGCTGATTTTCCAGTCCATTTTTTGCTGGGCGCGGCCCGTGATGGACCTGATCAGCAGTCTGTTTGACGCTCTGGCTGCGGGCGTGGGCGGGCTTTTGGCGGACGGCGCGCTGAAGAGCCTGCTGTGCCGCGGTGTGATTGGCGGCATCGGCGGGATACTGGTGTTTCTTCCTCAAATCTGCATCCTGTTCTTCTTCATCGCCCTGCTGGAAGACTGCGGCTACATGGCGCGCGCGGCCTTCCTCATGGACCGCTTGATGGCCTGCGTGGGCCTTTCCGGCAAATCGTTCATTCCCATGCTCTCGGGTTTTGCCTGCGCGGTCCCCGCGGTAATGGCCACACGCACCATCGCGAACCGGCGCGACCGGCTGGCCACTATGCTCATCACCCCGCTGATGAGCTGCTCGGCGCGCCTGCCCGTCTACGCGATCATGATCGGCGCTTTCATTCCCGAGACCACCTATGCCGGCGGCTGGTTGTCGTTGCGCGGCGTAACGCTCTTCGCGCTGTACAGCCTGGGCGTGCTCGTCGCGGTGCCCGTGGCCTGGCTGCTGAAGAAGACCTTGCTGAGAGGCGAGACGCCGCCGTTCCTCTTCGAGCTGCCTTCGTACAAACTTCCGGATTGGAAAGGCGTGGCCTGGCGCGTCTACGACCGCGGCAAAGCGTTCGTCTTGCGCGCGGGCACGATCATCCTGGCGGTCAGCATCGTGGTCTGGGCGCTCTCCTACTTCCCGCACCCCCCGGAGGTGGCCGCCCGGCACGCCGCCGCGCGGGCGGAATTGGAGCGCGACGCAGCACTGCCGGAGGCACAGCGCGCCGAAAAACTCGCCGCGCTGAAGCAGGCCGAGGCGGGCGAGTACCTGCGCCAGAGCTGCTTCGGACGGATGGGCCGCGCCGTTGAGCCGGTCTTCAAGCCGCTGGGCTGGGATTGGCGCATTTCCATGGCGGTCCTCGCTTCTTTTCCCGCACGCGAAGTCATCGTGGCCACCCTCGGCACCGTGTTCAACCTCGGCGAGGCCCCAGGGCACGGGGCCGAAGACCAGTATAAGGCCTTGCGGAACGTGACTTGGACCGGCGCCAACCGGCTGTTGTTCACAGTGCCGGTCGCGCTCTCGATAATGGTCTTCTTCGCTCTATGCAGCCAGTGCGCGGCAACGCTGGCAGTCATCAAGCGCGAAACGAACTCCTGGCGCTGGCCGCTCTTTTCCTTCAGCTATATGACCGTGCTGGCGTATCTGGGCGCGCTGGCCACATACATGGCGGCGGTCTGGCTGGGCGCGTGAGACCGCAGATGGAACTCAACTGGCAGAACCTCGTTGTTATCTTCATTGTCGGCCTGGCTGGATTGTGGCTGGGGAGGGCACTGGTGCGCGCAGCCAAAGCGTTCCTGAAGTCCGGCAAGAGCGCAGGCTGCCCGCCAGGGTGTTCCTGCGGAAAGAGAGAGCGGGACTGAATTCCGCAAAACGTGCTTTACAACTCCTGCCGTGGCGTGGATGAATATGGCAGTGGGGGTTGACTCCCCTTAGCGTTTTCGGAGCCACGAAATAAAGGAGGGTTACTGAATGCCTCGTGTTGTTACTTCTCCCTGCATTGGAGTGCATGACACGGCCTGCATGAAAGTCTGCCCGGTGAACTGCTTCTATGACGTGGAGCTTTCGGAACTGGGTTTGCAGCCCAAGCCCGACAAGCCCGACCTCACCAAGATGCTCATCATCAACCCGGACGAATGTATTGATTGCGGGCAGTGCGAACCGGAGTGCCCGGTGAGTGCCGCCCTGCCGGCGGAAGACGTGCCGGAAAACGAGAAGAAGTTCATTGCGATCAACAAGAACTGGTTCGCCGGCAAAGACCAGGCAACAATAGAGGCGCACAAGATCATGCCGTGATCTGAAACCGCCAAGACGCCAAGGCCCCCCAAGGACGCCAAGAACTACCCGAACCAGAATCCTTTTTTCTCCTTGGCGGTCTTGGTGTCTCTTGGCGTCTTGGCGGTTCCTTTCCCGTTTGCGGCAATATGGCGCGGCCATAAGCGTCTAAGTAAGTGGGCTGAGAGCCAAGCGCAATGGGCGGCCAGAGCACAACTTCCATTCCCGTGGGCCAGGACCTGCTGGCTGAGCATCTTGGTCCGTGGCGCAGGGACGCGGTCGCACAACGCCTGCGGAGCATCAGTTTCCGGCAGCGGCTTTTCAACCTGCTCGCGCTGCTGCTCGCGGCCTTCTGTGCCTTCCTTGGCTACATTATCTGCGAGATGCTGCTGGACCGGCGCTGGGAGTTCCTGAGTTTCACTCGCCAGACATTATTGTCCTCCTTCTTATGGACGTCTGGCGGGACGGTCGTGATCCTGGGCGCGCGGCTGCTGTTGCTGCACCCCAACCTGCTCTTCCACGCGCGCGCGGCCGAGCGGGCGCTGGGCTTGCGCGATGAGGTCATCCTCACCTACGTGAGCCTGCGCCGCGCGCGGGCTGTGTCCGCGACTGAGGCGCAAGCCGCGCTGCTGCTGCAGGAACAGGCGGTGCGGAGGCTGAGCTTCCTCGAAACGGACCAGGTTGTGGATGCGCGTCCGCTGCTGCGCGCGCTGTGGGGGCTGGGCAGCGGCTTGTTCGTGCTTTTTTGCCTGTACATCGTGTGGGGCACTACCTTTGCGGACAGTTTCTGCCGCTGCCTGATGCCCGCGCGCGGCATCGCACCGCCGCGCCGAACCCAGATCGTCAAGGTCTGCCCGGGAAACGGTGTGGCCGTGGCTGGAGAACCGATCTCCTTCAGCGCCGAAGTCCGCGCCGGCTTGTTGCCGGCCGAAGCGCGGCTGGCGTACCTCATCCAGGGCGAGTGCAGCGAAACAGAAGAGAGCTTGCCGCGGGATACGAGCGGCCGCGAAGGGCCGGCGCCCAAAAGCCAGGGGCCGAACGGGCTGTATGCCAAGGAACTGCCGGGTTTTCTGCGGCCCGTGACCTATTGGGTGCGCTGCGGTGACGCGCAGGCGGGCCCGTTCCAGCTTGACGTCCTGGAACGGCCGCTGGTGACGGCGGTCAAC
>JBEKKG010000691.1:0-6443 GCA_050010835.1 Planctomycetota bacterium | reverse complement strand
CTCGTGCAAGAAGTACCAGACGCTGTGAAGAGGGGCGAGGGACTAGGGGCGAGGGGTGAGGGGCGAGGGATGAGGGGCTAGGGGCGAGGGACGAGGGGCAGGTGACAGGTCATGGGAAATCTTGAAACGCGCGGTCAGGTGACGGCGGCAATCGGCTGGATCGTCGGGGCGGCGCTCATGCTGGCCTTCTGCGGCTGTGAGAAGGATGAGCGCGAGGAAAAGAACACGTCCCCGGCCATCGCGGGCGCTCCGGCGAGCGGCGGGAACCTCGAACGCATCCAAGCCGCGAAGGTGCTGCGCATAGGTGTGAAGGCGGATGCGCCGCCGTTCTGCTTCCAGGACAAGGACGGCATCCCGAAGGGCTTCGATGTGGACATCGGCTATCGGCTGGCCCGGTCCCTGGGCGTGGAGCCGCATTTCATCACGGTGCCGGGACCGGAGCGGATCGAGCGGCTCAGGCACGGCGACGTGGACGTCCTTATAGCTACTCTTACGGCCACGCGCCGCCGCGGCCGGGAAGTTGACTTTTCGCTGCCCTACTTTCAGGACCAGCAGGGCCTGCTGGTCAAGGCGGACTCGCCCCTCAAGTCCTACCGCGACCTGGCGGGCCGCAAGGTTGCGGCTATCCCCGGCTCGACCAGCATTGACAACATCAAGGTCGTGGCGCCGGACGCCGAGTCCGTGCCGGTGCAGTCGCTTTCCGAGGGCTTCGAGAAACTGCGCAGCGGGGCTGTGGATGCTGTGACCAGCGACGGCCTGCAATTGCAGGGCTTGCGTCTGGCCGCCGCAGACCCGGCACAGTACCGGATGGCCGGGGAGGGTTTTTCGGTCGAGCCCTACGTCATCGGCCTGCCGCAGAACGATTCCCAGTTGCGCGCGCGGGTGGATGAATTCCTGACTGAACTGTGGAACAGCGGCGCGTGGACGCGCCTGTTCAGCAAGTGGCTGGGGGCCCAGTCGCCTTACAACTTGGAGGCGCATTTTCAGATGCCTGTGCTGCCGCCGTAGCACTGCAACGACTTTTTGCCGCAGAGGACACAGAGAACGGATTTTGGGGTTTACAACAACCACCTCTGTGTGCTCTGTGTGCTCTGTGGCTGGTCGTTCGTTGTAGCAGCAATGCGGGAGACTAAAGTTGCGCTTGGGCCGGGCCGGGCTTTAATGGGGCACGGAAACGAGGAACCCTGAGATGGCTTCTAACTTTGAGATCGTGAACGGCATTTTGTTCGTAACAGGCAGCCTGGACAAGGCTGCGGACGAGGAACTGACGGCGGCGCTCAGCAAGTACGCCAACGCCGTGCCGGCGACGAGCCGCGTAGTGGACATGACCAACGTGAAATGGCTGGCCCCCACCGGCGGGAAGGCCGTTATTTCGGCCGGGCAGGAAACTGCTGAGAAGGGCGGCTCCTTGCGCGTCTTGGCCTCCCGCGGCGTGCTGCAAACCTTGAACCTGCTCGGCGCCAAGTCCTGGCTTAGCATCGAGGTCTGCACCACGCCGAATCCCCACCCCGGCACGCCGCCGGCTTTGGCAGCCGCGCCCGAGGCCGCCAAGCCCGCGGCAGCGGAAGCCCCCAAAGCCGCAGAGGCGCAACCCGCCTCCGCCCAACCCGCCGCTCCCGGCGCCGCCGCCCCGCCCGCCGCAGCGCGGCCCGCGCCGGCCCCAGTGCAGAGCGCCGAAGGGCCCGCTCCGGGAGGATTTGTCAGTCCGCATGAAGACCTGACGGGCAGCGCCGCGCTCTTGCGCATCCTGCACCCGAACCGGCGCTACAGTTTCCACCTTGAAGGCGGCGAACTGATGATCGGTTCCGTGCGTGAGCGCGTCGGCGGCCCGTGGATCGTCTTGGATACCGCTGGCACACGCAAGATCCTCAACCTGGAACACGTGACTTGCTGCGAAGTGTTGTAGTAGGCATTATCAGCAAATGTACCGCGGGCGTCCCGCCCGCTCGTGGCAGGCTGGCAGGGCGCGAGGACGAAGGCGGGCGGGACGCCCGCGGTACGCTCTGGGCCACGCATTTACTGACATGCACCCTTAGGCATTAGGCTTTAGGCTTTAGGCATTAGGCATTAGGCTTTAGGGTTGACGAACTTGGCTTTGCCTCCTCGCTGTGCGCACCAAGAGCACCAACCCTAATGCCTAAAGCCTAATGCCTAATGCCTGAAGGTCAGCGCCAGAACCGAGGCAGGTCTTGTTTGTAGGCCCTCAAGTAGTCCTCCAGCATCTGCGGCAGGCAGTCGAACTGCGCCACGCTGGGGTCGAGCAGCAGCGCCTGGAGCGCTTTCTTGCGATCGCCTTCCAACGCCGCGGCAATGCTGAAGTCGTGCACAGCGTTGAGGCGCTGGGTCAAGGCGCGCACCAGCGGCGGCAATTCGCCCAGCGGCACGCCGCGCGGCCCGCGGCGGTCCAGGGCGGCCGCGCATTCCACCAGCGCGCCCGGCGCAATGCCGGGCCCCAGAGCGCCGTCGTGCGGCATGTTGACGGTGTGCCGCGTGTGGTTGCCGTCCAGCATGGCCAGCACCACCGAATGCGCATCTTCACCGGACCACTTCTCCATGTCCGGCACAACGGGCTGGCGGTACGCCCAGTCTCTCAGGATGCCTTCCAGCTTGGCGCGCCCACGCCCCAGGTTCCGCCGCGGCTTCAGGCCCAGGCGCTTGACCTCGCAGGAACCCCTGCGCGTAAATTGGGCGAAGAATTCTCCCACGTGCGTATCCCCTGCAACGGGCAGAAAACCATAGCGGCGGCGGATTTCCAGGCTGGTCTTGAAGTGCTGGATCTCAAAGTCCGCCACGTGTCCCTTGGACTCCGTGGCGCGGTCCAGCACGCCGTCCAAGCGGGCGGTGTGGTCCTGGCCGTCAACCAAGACGCGCACGACCCACGTCAGGTGGTTCACGCCAGCCGTCAGCACCTCCATGCGCGCGGGGTCCACCCGGTAGAGCTTGGCCAGAAAATCACGCACGCCGACGACGGCATGACACAAGCCCAGAACCACCGGCACAGCGGAATGCCGTGCCATGGCCGCGGTCAGCACCGAGAGAGGATTGCTGAAGTTGACGATGCGCCCGCGGGGCGAAAGGCGGTGCAGGCGTTGAGCGATATCCACGACCACCGGGACCTCGCGCAGCGCGCGGCTCAAGCCCGGCGGCCCGATCGTGTCCGCGACAGGGCAGACGAAACCGTATTTCCAGGCGATGGCCGCATCCTGCTCGGTGGCCGGGTCGCCCCCCACGGAAAAGCTCGGGAAAACGAAATCCGCGCCTGCCAGGGCTTCGTCCAGTTCCAGTGTGCCCACAATCTTCACGTCCTGCCCCGACTGCCGCACCATGCGGCGCGTCAGGTCCGTCACCAGCTTGAGCGGCTCGGGCTTGATGTCCACAACGGCGAACGTGGAACCGTCGAAGCGCTGGGTGAGCAGGAAGTCGCGCACGACGCGGTGATCGAACTTGAAGCTGGCGCCGATGAAGACGAATTTCCGGGCGTATTGCGGCTTTGCGGCGGCACGGTCTTTTGCCGGTGGCGATTGGCGTGGCATGGCTTCTCCTCCTGGTGGCCCACAGAGCATAAACGCAATGGAGATTTGTGCCAGCGGCCAATTTGCAAATTTCATTTTGCAATTTTCAATCTCCTGCCTTCTTCCAAAGCTGCCCTTGGCGCGCCGCCACGTTGCCGCTATCCTAAGTGCATGAATGCGGGACCAGAACCTATCGAGGCGGTCATTTTCGACATCGGTGGCGTGCTGCTCGAATACGACTTCGAGCTGGCCGTCCGCGCGGCGGTGCCGCTTACCGGGTTGTCCGCCGACGAGATTCGCCGGCGGCTCTTTGGCGCGGGCGGCTACGCCAGCACGGAACACCGCCGCGAGGTGCTGGACTTCGAATGTGGCCGCCTTTCGGGCGAACAGTTTCATGCTTTTGTGCAGCAACTTCTCGGCTGCCGCATTCCCTTCCCGCTATTCTGCCAGACCTGGAACTGCATCTTCAAGCGGGAGATCGAACCGACCGTGGCGCTCCTGCGCCGCCTCCAACGCGCCGCGGGCCTCAAGGTCGGGGGACTCAGCAACACCAACGTGATCCACTATGAGTACATCCGCCGGCGCTGGAGCGTGCTGCGGGAGATCGAGTACATGTTCGCCAGCCACGAGATTGGGCACCGCAAGCCGGACCCCGCCTGCTTCCAGCATGTGCTCAAGGAGATGGGCGTGGCCGCGCCGCGCGCCGTCTTCGTGGACGATTTCAGCCAGAACGTGGCAGGTGCGCGCTCCGCCGGCATGTTGGGTGTCCACGCCCCCAATCACGAAGCCGTCCACGCCGGCCTGGCCGCACTGGGGCTGTCCGGTTTGTGATTGCAATAAGCGGCCAAGTGATTTGCATGGAAGGCGGGTCTTCTGTAGTGTAGTGCGTTCCTGGTGAGGGGCCAGCCGTGCGGTGCAGGTCTTGCGCCTGTGCGGGGATAGGCGTGGGCCAACCCCGGTTCCCCAGCGGGGTTTGCAGAGGCCGGGCAGCAGCATGTCGCGACGCGCGATCATCTCCGATGTCCACAGCAACCTGATCGCGCTCGAGGCGGTTCTGGCAGACATCCAGCAACAGCACGTGGATGGTATCGTTTGTCTGGGCGATATCTGCGGCTACGGGCCGCAGCCGACAGAGTGCATAGACCGCGTGCGCGCGCTGGCGCTCTGGACCCTGATGGGCAACCACGACGAGGCGCTCTTCGTCGAGCCCAAGGATTTCGGCAAGAACGCGCGCCTCGCCATCGAATGGCAGAAGCAAGTGCTGGAACCCGGACTGGTAAGCACGCAGCTTGACGAAGAGCGCTGGTATTGGCTCGAACACCTCTCTCCCCGCCGGCTGGAAAACGACGTCCTTTTCGTGCACGCCTCGCCGCGCGAGCCGCTTTATGAATACGTGCTGCGCGAGGACTTTCTCGACACGGGTTTCGGTCCGTCGGAGAAGGCCCAGGGCTATTTTCAGGCCATCAAGTGGCTCTGCTTCTGCGGGCATTCACACCGCCCGGGCGTGGTGGCGGAGGACTATCAATGGTACAAGCCGGAGGAACTCAACGACTACACCTACGTCCTCAAGCAGGGCGGCAAGACGCTCATCAACGTCGGCTCCGTCGGCCAGCCGCGTGACGGCCTTACCTCGGCCTGCTACTGCATCTTCAATCTTCCCGAGACAGGGGGACCAACCGGGGCTCCGCCGCCTGGGGCCAATCTGCAAAGCAACACTCCGGCCGTCAATCTGAACATTGAGAATATCGGCGTGCTGGATGAGACGCGCACCAGTGACGAGTTGCAGAGAGCGCGCTCATCCTTGATACTCGCTCTGCCGCGTGTCACCTTCCGCCGCGTTCCTTACGACGTGGCCGCGGCCCAGGCGCTTTTCCGCACCGTGCCCGAACTGCCCGAGAGCAACGCCCTGCGGCTGGCCCAAGGGCGCTGACGATTGCCGATTGTGCATTGCGAGCCTCGATTCGGGTTGTCGCAACCCAAAGCCTAGTGCCTGGCTTGTTTGATGGCCTCAGCCAAGTGCGTGAGGGCTTCACTGGGACCGATCCCGAAATGGGCCACCTTCGCCAGGAATTCGTGGCCATATTGGATGGCAGCGTTCCTGCGGCCTTCTACAGGCGCGGGGTGGCAGCGCAGCACCAAGCCGGGGGCGGACAGGTTCCCATTCCCGGCCAGACCGCGGCTGACATTCATTCCCACCTGTCTGGGGACTGGCTCCCTGTCCCCGTCCGTTCCCATTCCGGCCTCCGCGAACATCCAATACGCCCGGCCGCGCTCGTGGCACCAGCGTGCCAGCAAGTCGAAGTAATCCATCTTCTCCCGGCTGGCGACGAAGAGCGCGTAATCGCGCTCCGCACCGACCGGGACCAGCGCCCAGGAGATCTTGGCCAGCAGGCCGGGAAAATCGGGCAGGTCCTCGTAGCCCTGTTCGCCGCGGGCCGCGTCACATTCCTCCAGCGCCTTTTCCGCGGTGGCGTGGCCAACGATGAGCGTGTTGCCGTCAAAGATGAGGCTGTTGACGCTCATGCCCAGGGTCAGCAGTTCCTGCTGGTTCAGCGGCAGCGCCCAGGCGGAAAGGGGCACATTCTCGCGCGAGGTGTCGTACTTGTCTTCTTCATTGAACGGCGCGTACAAGGGCCAGGCGCCGAGCTTCGCGCCGTTGATGCGCACGATGGCCTGCAGCAGTTCGGGATCGAAATATGTGATGAGGTGCGGCACTGCCGCGGCAGACGGTTCCGCCGTTTTGAAGAACGTGCTGACGGGCAACTCAAGCTCAGGCATCCACGGCTCCCTTGGCTCAATGCAGAATGTTTACTATGCCTGACCCCGTCTTTCAAGCAAAGTACGTGTGCTTGACCAACCCTGCATTGATGGGCTAGACTGCTTGAGGGGAAACTCAAGGAGGCTATGGCCATGATTAGAGTTGGCGAAACG
>JBEKKG010000690.1:0-4532 GCA_050010835.1 Planctomycetota bacterium | reverse complement strand
CGTGGATTCTACGGACGAGAGATCGCTGACCAAGGCGCTCCTCTGGGGCCGCAAGAGCCTGCTCGAATACGAACGCTATTACAAGCAATACCTGAAAGGCTTCGAGAAGATGGCGCTCGTGGCCACCGGCTCGCTCCTGGGCATCCGCGAGAGCCGGCGCATCACGGGCGACTACGTGCTCAACCTCGAGGACTTCAAGAGGCGCGCCGTCTTCGACGACGAGATCGGCCGTTTCTCCTATCCCGTGGACATTCACGCTGCCACGCCCGACGCGCAGGACTTCGCCAAGTTCGTGGACGAGTTCCACTCCCTGCGCTACGGCCGCGGCGAGAACTACGGCATCCCTTATCGCACGCTCTTGCCCAAGGGCCTCCACAACGTCCTGGTCGCCGGCCGCTGCATCAGCTCGGACCGCTACATCCAAGGCTCGGTGCGCGTGATGCCCGGCTGCTTCATCACCGGCCAGGCTGCGGGCTTGGCGGCCGCCATGGCGGTAGAGAAGAACAGCGACCCGCGCGGCCTCAGTGTCCCCGAGTTGCAATCGCGGCTGAAGAAGATCGGGGCGTTTTTGCCGAACTGCAGGGAATGAGGGGCCTGAGCAAGACGAGAGTGCGATGAAACGTATCACCCGCGACAAGACGGTGTCCCTGGACAAGCGATACAAGGTGCGGGAGCCGGTGGCTGAAGTCGTTCTGGGCGAACAGTTCGTCGTCGAGACCGTCAACTTCCGTACGCCCATCATACGGACGCCCCAGGACGCGAACCCGGGGCATTACCGGGAGCGGGAGGAGACGGGACCAATCTACGTCAAGAACGTGGCGCCGGGCGACGTAATCAGGATTCAAATCGAAGGGCTCAAACCGGAGGGCCACGCCAGCGGCGGTTGGTGGCGCGATCCCAAGGAGAATTCCTTCCTGAAGATAGAAGCCGGCCGCGTGCACTTCCCCGGCGGCCTTTCCGCGCCACAACAAATGATGATTGGCGACATCTACGTAACGCCGGATGGCCCTTGCGAAAACCCCGCGGACAACGGCGGCAACATGGACTTCAAGGACATCGCGCCAGGCAACGCTTTGCTCTTGCGGGCAATCCTTCCCGGCGCGCTGTTGGTTCTGGGCGACTGCCATGCGGCTCAGGGAGATGGGGAAATCCTGGGGCTGGCTGCCGAGTGCGCCGCTGAAGTCACGCTGACGATTACCAAAGACACGCTCTTCCTTCCCGAACTCCCTACGGTCGTGAAACCGCACTCCTTTGTTAGCCTCGCTTGCCGGCCAGACTACGCCGCGGCCCGCGACCTGGCCGTGGCGGACGCGAAGAAGATTCTCTCCCGCCTCACGGGCTGCACGGAAGAAGAAGCCTATCTGTTCGTCACTACCGTTGGCGACCTGCGCAATGGCGCCGTGTGGGGCATGGGCAAAACTGAGCCTGAGTGGGCCAAGCACATGCCTCTGGTGGTGGGCGTCGAGGTGCCAGTTGAAAACATGGCGGGATAGTATAATCTGCATGGCGCAGTCACTGGCTGGCTGACGACTAATGAGCGCGCAGGCCAGAGAAGAGAGCAGCTCAAGATGGGAAGAATACGGCAAAATATCAATGTGGGTGGCCGTGATTTCTGGACGATGTTCGATACCGGCGCTCGGAATAACTACGTCGTCCCTGCGGTCGCTCAACTGCTGACTGTTTCCAAGGCCGAGCACCCCATTCGCACTGCGCTCCGGGGAGGAACCAAGCAGGCCGACACATTTGCTCTTCTGCAAGCCGAGATCGAAGGACACCCGATCTCCGCCCTCGCGCTGGTCGTGGACAAGATCGGCAGTGACGAGGAAGGTAAAGCCATTGAGATCCTGTTTGGCGCCTTGGCCATGCAGCAGTGGGGCATCAGGCTTGTCCCCGAGGAAGCAGTGCTGGATATGTCCCACTATCCGAAAGTGTTCGTTGAATTCTGAGGCGTTGGCTAGAACGCCGCCCGCACCGGCATATCCACCCTCAACACCGACTCCTGCTGAAACCGCCTCTTGTATTCGGCGCGAATCTCCTCGATGCCTTTCTCCTGCGCTCCTTTCCCTTCGTGGATCAGGATGAGCAGCTTGGTGGACTCCTTCTCCACGACGCCTTTGCTGCCGCGCCACTGGCCGCTGGCATCGCAGACGGTCAGGCCCTCGGGGAAGCGCGGCGTCACGAAGCTGTCCAGAAAATCGCGCCATTCCTCTGCTGAGACCTGCCCGCCAGGTCTCGCCAGCCCGAAGTATAGCTCCGTCCTGATGCGCTCTTCACGGGCTGCCGCGCGCGCGGCTTCCGGCGGCGCAGTTTCCGGCTTGGAGCAGACACAACCCGACAACGCCAGTACGCAGGCCAGCAGGCAAGCCGGAAAGTAAGCCCGTCTCCGCATCCCCATGCCTGCATTTTGCCAGCGAAGCTGCGCAGGTCAAGGCGCGCCGGCCTGCGCCTTGCGGCGCGTCCGCGCGCGGTGTACTCTCCTGCAAGGTTGCTTCTCTGTTCGCCGGAGATGCCAGTGGGGACATCCCAATGAAAACTGTGCGCATGGCTGCAACGGCAATCCCTATGGGTTTCGCCGCTGCCTTGGCGGTGCTGCTTGCCGCCGCGGAGGAACCCGGGGCCGCCAACACAAAACCGGAAGAGCCCGCCACATTCGGCTGGCGCGGCAACTGGACCGGACTTTACCCCGAGGCCACGCCCGTCACTGCCTGGAGCAGAGAACCTCGAGGCGTCACCGCTGGCCTGGCCTGCCAGGCGGCTAGGCCCGCCGCCGGTGCTCCCAAGAGCGGCAGGCCGCTCGACAAAGGCGCCATCGTTGATTGGCTGGTCATCGGGCCGTTTATTGCCGGCGACGCGGTGGCGCAGTTCGGCCAGGAACAAATCTCAGGCGTTGCCCAGCTCAGCCCCGACACGGGTGACAAGGTTGGCGAACTGAGCTGGGTACGGGTCGAGCAACATCGCAAAATAACTTTTGGCCCCACCGAATTGGAATGGCTGAATCTGGCCGGCGAGGCCAAGGTCAAGAAAAACCAGGTCGCTTACGCGCATAGTTACCTCTACTGCGAACACCCCGGCAAGGCCGCGGTTGTCGCCGAGCACGTTTGCGGTCTCAAGGTCTGGATCAACGGCCAGCCGGTCTACAGCCAGCCGCGGACGGTCACCGCTCTGGGCTCCTACACGCGGATCAGCAATTGCAAGAAGGACCTCATCAATCCGCACGCGGCCATGTTTGAAATCGAGTTCAAACCAGGCTGGAACACCTTCCTGGCCAAGTCCAACAGCGATAACCGCGACGGCTGGAACGCGCTCCAGTTCATCCTGCGGCTGGCCGACGCCGAACCGGTCTCCTACGAGGAGCAGAACATCGTCTGGGCGGCCGCGCTTCCCGAGCGCACTAATGCCTGCCCGCTGGTCGTCGCCGACAACATCCTCACCGTCGCCGAACCCGATGAGTTGCTGTGCCTCGACAAGAAGACCGGCAAAATCCTGTGGCGCCGGCTCAACGGTTTCTATGAGGCGGCGCCGGAGGAGGAACGCAACGCAACGCCGGTCTTCGCGCAGATTGCGCCGCTGGCCGCGGAACTGGAGCAGACTTGCGACTATGAGCACGGCCTGGAGTTGCGGCGCAAGATCCGCGATCTGCTTATCAGCGTTGACAAGCAGAAGTACGACATCAAGTGGGATGGCCACCTCGCCGGCCACTTCGGCATCGTGGGCCTGACCACCACCCCGTGCAGCGACGGCCAGAACGTCTACGTCTTCGTGGGGAATGGCGTGGCCGCCTGTTATGGCCTGGATGGCGGCCGCAAATGGATCACGCGCCTCAAGACCGACATGATCTTCTACTCCTCTTCCCCCGCGTTGATTGCCGGCAAGCTGGTTGTCAACCTGGGCAAGGTCATGGCCCTCGACGCCCGGACCGGCAAGCTCGTCTGGGAACAGCCCAAGGCCGCGGGGGGCTTTTCGTCCCTGATCCCCGCGCGCATCCAGGGGGTGGACGTCGTCTTCACGCAGAAAGAAGACGTGCTGCGCGCCAGCGACGGCCTGCTGCTCCGCAACAACCCGCGCAAGATTCCCAACGACACCGGCTGGTCTCCGCCGGCTGTCATTGATGGCACGATGTACCACGCTTGGGGTGCGTTCGGCCTCAACGTGGACGATTACTCCGGCGTCCAGGGCGAAGAGTGGAAGCCGGCAGCGCGGAGCATTGAAGGCATCACCATCAACAAGCTGCCCAATGGCGAATGGAAGGACTGCTGGACCGCCGCTTCGCCGCTCGTGTACAACGGCATCGCTTACCTCGTGGACATGTACGGCACGCTCTACGCGGTGGACCTCAAGAGCGGCAAGACGCTTTACCGCAAGGAGCTTGATTTCCAACCTATCTGCCACTACAACGCCATCCCGGTCGCCGCCTGTCCCGCGCTGGGAGGCAAGAATATCTATGTAATGGATAACCAGGGCACGTGCAGCGTGGTTGAGCCGGGTGCCGAGTTCAAGCAAGTGGCCAGGAACCACATTGGCACGCTTGTCCC
>JBEKKG010000689.1:0-4542 GCA_050010835.1 Planctomycetota bacterium | reverse complement strand
AGTAAATGCACGAGGCAGAGCGTACCGCGGGCGTCCCGCCCGCCTTTGCCCTCGGATTCTGCCAGCCTGCCACGAGCGGGCGGGACGCCCGCGGTACATTTACTGACATGCACCCGGTTGCGGATTGCGGATTGCAAATTGCGGATTGAACAGCAACGTGTCTTGTTCAATCCGCAATCCCGAGTCCCCAATCCGCAGTCCCCAATCCGCAATCCCCAATGCCTTAAACGTCCTCCAGCAGGTGCCCCATTTTGAGCTTCTTGGTCCGCAGGTACTTGGTGTTATGGAGCGCCGGCTCGATCTCGATCGGCACGCGTTCCACCACATCCAGCCCGTAGCCCGCGAGGCCCACGATCTTGCGCGGGTTATTGGTGAGCAGCCGGATCTTGCGCACGCCCAGGTCCACGAGAATCTGCGCCCCCAGGCCGTAGCGCCGCAAATCGGGCTTGAAACCCAGCTCGGCATTGGCCTGCACCGTGTCGTGGCCCTTTTCCTGCAAGGCGTAAGCTTTAAGTTTGTTGATCAAGCCAATCCCGCGGCCCTCCTGGCGCATGTAGGCGATGACTCCTTTCCCCGCCTTGGCGATGGCCTGCTGCGCGGCCTGAAGCTGGGCGCCGCAGTCGCAGCGCAGGCTGCCCAGGGCGTCGCCCGTGAGGCACTCGCTGTGCACGCGCACCAGCACCGGCTGGGCTTGCACCAGCCCGGGCCTGATATCGCCCAGGGTCAAGGCCAGGTGGTGCTCCTCACTGTCGCCCAGGCACGACTGATAGGCGTGCAGTGTGAAGTCGCCATAGCGGGTCGGCAACCGCACCTCCGCCACCCGCTCGATCAGCCGCTCCGTCGCGCGCCGGTATTCAATCAGGTCGCGGATGGAGATGATCTTCAGCTTGTGCTCCGCGCCGAACAACTCAAGCTGCGACAAGCGCGCCATGGTCCCGTCGTCGTTCATGATCTCGCAGATCACCGCCGCCGTCTTCAGTCCCGCCAGGCGGCACAAGTCCACGCTGCCTTCGGTCTGCCCGGCGCGCACCAGGACCCCGCCGTTGCGGGCGCGCAAGGGGAACATGTGGCCCGGCCTTGTCAGGTCTTCCGGCCGGGTCTTCGAATTGATGGCCGTCAGGACCGTGCGGGCGCGGTCGGCCGCGCTGATGCCCGTAGTGACGCCCTCGCGCGCCTCGATGGACACTGTAAAATTAGTCCCGAAACGGCTGGTGTTGACGTTGGCTTGCAGCGGCAGCAGCAACTCATTGCAACGCTGCTCCGTCAGCGCCAGGCAGATCAGCCCGCGCGCATGCTTGGCCATGAAGTTGATTGCGGCCGGAGTTACCTTTTCCGCCGCGACTACCAGGTCGCCTTCGTTCTCGCGGTCCTCGTCATCCACCAGGATGATGCAGTGGCCCGCGCGCAGTTCTCCCAGCGCCTCAGGTATCGAGGAGAATGGTGAGTTGCTGTCCGGGTGCGGAGCTCCGGGCTGGAGCGGCGGAATGGCCGGGAAGGCTGGGCTTTGAGGACTGGTCTTCCTGGTGCGGCGCGCCTTTTTCATGCCGTCATATTACACTGCTCGGAAAGGATTTCGACTGCGCTTTGCGGACTAGGACTTGAGGCTATGGAAAACCGCTTCATTTTCCTTCCTGTTCATCTACAACACACTGACCGGGCGGGGACATACGGCGGATTGTAGAACACCCGGAGACTTTTCCTTGCGTCCGTCCCCGCCGGGCGAAAGAGAGGGCACGTGCGCGCACTGCAATTGTGTTTAGGTTTGAAGGCTGACCCGATCGAGTACCGTTACTCCTATGAGTGGCTTTTCCGCTTGATGGCGGAGGAAGGCGTTCGGCACCTTCAGCTTGGAACGTTCTTTGAGCTTTATCAACTGCCCGACCCCTGGCTGTTGCGCCTGCGCGATTGTGCGAAGGACTTCGGCATCACGATCTCCAGCATCCTGACCTCGCACCGGGAACTCGGCGGCTACTTCCAGACCGACGCCGCCTGGCACGCGGTCGCGCGCAGGAACCATGAGCGGCTCATTGAGATCGCGGCGCTCGTGGGCGCGAGCTCGGCCGGCTCAAACCCCGGCTCGACACTGCGCGACCAGCTCGGTGCGAAGACCGCGGGCACACAGCGTTTTCTCGCAAGCCTTAAAGAGCTGCTGGGTTTTGCCGCCCGGCACGGCGTGGCGTGTCTCACGATGGAACCCATGTCCTGCCTCGCCGAACCGCCCACGCTGCCGCAAGAGATCGCTGACTGGGCGCACGAACTGGAGGCTTTTCGGAAGGACCATCCCGAGACCGCGGCTTTCGGCTACTGCGTGGACATTTCGCACGGCTACGCGGACAAGGAGGGGGCCGTCAGGTACGATCACCTGGCGCTCATCGAAGCCTGCTTGCCGTGGACGACGGAGCTGCACTTGAGGAACACGGATTCCTCGTACGCCTCCACCTTCGGCTTCACGGATGCGGAACGGAAGAAAGGCATTGTGGACGTGTCCGCTGTCCGCAGCCTGCTGGTTGCCAAAGCGGACCTCCTGCCTGTCGAGGAATTGATCGGCTATCTCGAAATTGGCGGCCCCAAGCTGGGCCGTGATTACAGCGATGGCCGCCTGGCGGAGCAGATCCGGGGCTCGCTGTGCCATCTGCGCGAGACGTTTGTAGCACGATCCTCTGGATCGTGCCGCGATCCGGAGGATCGCGCTACAACCGTTGCGCAATCCTCTGGATTGCGCCGCAAGCCAGAGGCTTGCGCTACACTGCCATTAACCCTGGAAATAGGCAAGGTGCTGCTTTCGCCCTCCCTGATGTGCAGCGACCTGTGCCACCTCGAAGAGAGCATCAGGAAGCTGGAGGGCCACGGCGCAGAGTTGCTGCACATGGACATAATGGATGCGCATTTCACTCCCAACATGCCGCTCGGACTGGAGACGCCCCGCCAACTCCGGCCCAAGACGGCGCTGCCCTTCGACGTCCATCTGATGGTGAACGACAACGACTTCTTTGTGCGCGCCGCCGCGGCGCTGGGCGCGCAGATGATCTCCGTGCATGTGGAGTCGTCCGTGCACTTGGACAGAACGCTCGCCCTGATCCGCACGCTGGGCGCGCGCGCCGGCGCCGCACTCAACCCCGCCACGCCGTTGGACGCGCTGGACTACGTACTGGAACGCCTCGATTTCGTGCTGCTCATGACCGTTAACCCGGGCTTTGCCGGGCAAGAAGCCGTCCCGAGCGCTTTCAGGAAAATCCGCGACTGCTGCGCGTATCTGGCTGCGCGCGGGCTGCGCATTCCAATCGAGGTGGACGGGAACGTGAGCTTCGAGAACATCCCGGGCATGGTCGCCGCGGGCGCGGACATTCTGGTGGCCGGTTCCAGCAGCCTGTTCAGCGCGCAGGGTTCCCTTGAAGAGAACTTCCGGAAGACCCGCGAAATGATCGCGCTCGGCCTGGCGGCGCGAAAGGGAACCCCAGATGAACGCAGATAAACGCAGATTGCAAATGCCTGTGTCCATCCCGTCCATCCCGTCCATCTCGTCCATCTGCTGTTAAGGAGAACTGTGCAACGATGAAAGCCCTGGTCCTCAAAGCATACAAACAATTCGGCTACGAAGACGTGCCAAACCCGGAGCCTGGTCCGGATGAAGTGCTCGTTGCCGTCAAGGCCTGTGGCATTTGCGGCAGCGACGTGCATGGGATGGACGGGAGCACCGGGCGCCGCCGTCCCCCGATCATCATGGGGCACGAGGCGGCGGGCGTCATCTCCCGGACGGGCAGCCGTGTGACCGGGTGGACGTTGGGTGACCGTGTCACCTTCGACTCCACCATCTATTGCGGCCAGTGTGCGTTCTGCCGGCGTGGCCTGATCAACCTCTGCGACCGTCGGCGGGTGCTGGGGGTCTCCTGCGAGGATTACCGCCAGCACGGAGCGTTTGCCGAATTGGTGGTCGTGCCGCAGCACATTCTCTATCGGCTGCCGGATGGACTTGCCTTTGAGCATGCTGCCCTCGTTGAGCCTTTCTCCATCGCCCTGCACGCCATCCGCCGCGCGCCCCCGAGCTTGGACGATGCCGTCGTGGTGGTGGGCGCGGGGATGATCGGCCTGGCGCTAATGCAAGCCCTAAGCCAGACCGGCTGCGGACGGCTCATCGTGGTGGACATTGCCGGCGACTGGCATGGGCCGGATTTCGCGGAAGCGGGGCGATACCTTGCCAAGTACGGTATTCCACAGACCATTTATACCATCGTGTACGATGCCGAGCAGGGGTCTTCAGTCGCCACTCAGCATCCCGACTGGCTGATCTATAAAGGGGGGCTATTTGCGGGCCAGTATGCCCTTGACCAATTGAAACCAGGCGTGACCGAGTGGGAACTCAAGCTCCTTGAAGACCAGGTGCGGAAATGGGGAGATTACGAGTGGCGTAAGGATGACGCCCCCCTGCATGAAGTGAATGGCGACGCAACACCTTTGCTGGCCCAGGATCAGAACTTCCGCAAACTGATAAAGAATTTCTTGGATCGGAACCCAGGCAGCGCATTTCACGGGTGCAACGGGGGC
>JBEKKG010000688.1:0-4550 GCA_050010835.1 Planctomycetota bacterium | reverse complement strand
CCCGGGCGCGGGGCACGAGGAGACCTGGTGCCAGCGCTGGTGGCCGCTGTACCACAAGACTTTCGATGCGGGCAAGAAGATGCTCATTGGCTGCGACTCGCTGGCAAGCTTGCTGCGCTTGAAAAAGGAATTCGGCCCGCAGTTCAAGCAGTTCCTGATCGGGATGGGCGTCAAGTCGCCGCGGGAGGCCGAGGAAATCCTGAAGGCGGCGAGTGCTTGACGGTTGTACCCTCTCCCCTGTGGGGAGAGGGCCGACGTGAGCGAAGCGAACGCGGGGTGAGGGGGTGGCCGCGGGCCGCGATCCAGTTCTGAAAGCCCGTTCGCGGGAATTGCGGAGGGAAGCAACGCCCGCCGAGAGAATCCTGTGGACTAGTTTGCGGTGTCGGCGCTTTGCCTGCCTCAAGTTCCGGCGGCAGCACTCGCTGGGGCCGTACATCCTCGATTTCTACTGCGCCGCCTTGTGCCTTGGCGTGGAATTGGACGGCCAGACGCATTTGGGCATGGAAGCAAAGGACGAGGCGCGACAACGGTGGATTGAGGACCAGGGCGTGAAGGTCCTGCGGTTCTGGAACTCGGACGTTTACGAGAGATTGGATTCGGTGATGGCGTCCATCTGGCAGGAGTGTGAAATGCGGAGCGAGAGTGGCCTCCTCACCCGGCGCTAAAGCGCCACCCTCTCCCCACAGGGGAGAGGGTAAGAGGAAATCCTGAAGGCGGCGAGTGCTTGACGGTGTATAGCGTTATCAGGATCGTTGCAGCTTTGGCTGGTTGCTTCGCTGCCGTCGCTCTTCCGGCCACGGAGATGACTGAGAATGATCCGGCCAGGATGGCGGAGCTCGAAAGCCTGGGCGGAAAGGATGACGAAGCCTCGCGCCAGACGCTGCTGAACCTGGTGCTGGATCAGAACGCGGGCGCGTGGGAGCGCGTCCTGGCCGTCAAGGCGCTGGCGCAGAGCAAGGCCGGCGGGAGCGCGCTGCTCAAGTCGGCTGAAGAGGAACGGCTGCCTGCCGAGATGCGGGCCAGCGCGACATTCGCCTGTGCGAGCAGCCCGGTGGCGGAGGTGCGGGGAGAAGGCGCGAAGGTTTTGCCTGTGCCGCGGACAAAGGACGGCAAGGCAGTCCCGCCGCCGCAGCAGCTCGCGGAACTGCGGGGCGACGCCAAGGCTGGCGGCCAGGTCTTCAGGGACCCAAAGAGCGGGCAGTGCACCGCCTGCCACCAACTGGGCAACGAAGGCCAGCCGTTAGGCCCGCCTCTGACCAAGATCGGGGACAAGTTCACACGGCGCCAGCTCTATGAATCCATCCTGACGCCCAACGCTTCGATTGCCAAGGGCTATGAGCAATGGGTGGTGAAGACGAAGGCAGGCCAGGTGTTCACAGGGTTGATCGCGGAAGAGACCAAGGAGCAACTCAGGATCAAGGACAGCAAGGCCGAGTACCACGACGTCCCGGCCGCGGACGTCGCCAGAAAAATGAGGCAGCGCATGGGCATGATGGCGGATAACGCCGTCAACTTGATGACGCTTCAGGAATTGGTGGACCTGGTGGAGTTTCTGGCAGAGCAAAAGGAGAAGTAACTGTTCAGTCTCCGAGCCGCGACCGTGAGGGAGTCCCGAGACCTCGGGACTTGCTTACGCGCGCGGCTCGGACGGAACGGTTACAAAGAGGAGAAGGAGTGAGGAAGATGACAATGCGTTACACGAGTTGCCTGCCGGCGGTCCTGGCGCTGCTGGCCCTGGGCGCGGGCACGCGGGCCGAGGAAGAGGTGGATCCTTACGACCAATCGAAGGTGCCGCTGGAAGTGGAACCGACAGATCCCAACGCGATCAAGATCGTGCTGGTAGCCGGCAGCAAGAGCCACGGGCCTAACGATCATGAATACTTTGCCGGCCTGGCGCTGCTCGCGAACATGCTCCGGCAGACGCCCAACGTCTTTCCGGTCATGGCACGGGAAGGCTGGCCCAAGAATGAGAAAATCTTCGAGGGCGCCAAGTCCATTGCGTTCTTCTCTGACGGCCGCGCCGGCCATCCGATCGTGAAGCCGGGGCGCATGGACATACTGCAGAAGTACATTGACCAAGGGGCGGGCTGGGTCAACATCCACTACGCGGTGGATTATCCTCCCGCGGTCGGAGACCGTATCCTGACCTGGATGGGCGGATACTACGACGTGGGCTGCTCGGTCAACCCCTTCTGGGTCGCGGACTTCAAGAGCATCCCCGAACACCCTGTTACCCGCGGCCTCAAGCCTTTCACCGCACGAGACGAATGGTACTACAACATGCGCTTCTGCGAGGGGATGAAGGGAGTTACACCGCTGCTCCAAGCCGTGCCTCCAGACAACACGCGTGGTACGGCTGACGCCAAGAAGTATCCTGGCCGTGCGGAGATCGTGGCGTGGGCGTTTGAGCGCCCTAACGGCGGACGGTCATTCGGCTTCACCGGCGGCCATTCCCACAAGTTCTTCGAAGAAGTAAATTTCCGCCGGATCATCACCAACGCCCTCCTTTGGACCGCCAAGGTTGAAGTTCCAGCGGACGGCGCCAAAGTGGATCTGGATCCGAAAGACCTGATGCGCTACCTGGACGATAAGGGACAGAAGAAGAAGCCAAAATAAGTCCGGGATTCGGGGATCGGGGATCGGGATTCGGGGATCGGGATTCGAGTTTCATAATCCTACGTACTTCGCGTAGGCCGTGCGTGCTCTGGCGGGATCGCCCGTGCCCTTGATGATGGCGCGTCCGTCCGCAAAGACGGTAAATTCATAGAGCGCGCCCGCTTCTGCTCCCGGAACGTTGAACCGCACCAGGAATTTGTTGGCCAGGACGTGGCTGATGTCCGCGCCGCTTTGCAGCCGGGCGGCCAGTTGCTGCAGGTCCACCAGGCCGGCAAGGCGTGGGTTGATCTGCACGGCATTGCGGCCGCACAGCGTGACGCTGGTGCTGACTCGCCCGCCCTCGAGGAACTCATACTTGTGCTGCTTGCAGCAGGGACAGTTGCCTCTTTCGCGGGCGGCGGAGATGTTGAGGCGTTGGATCTCGCCGGACCAGAGGTCGAGACTGAGCAGGCAGGCATTCACCGCGTCGCGCCGGCCGGCGCAAATCTTGAGCGCTTCGGACGCCTCCCAATTGCCGATCACGCCGGGCAAAGGGCCCAGAATGCCCGCGGTGTCACATGTGGGCGCCGAGCCGTGGGGCGGCGGGGCCTCAAAAATGCAGCGCAGGCAAGGTGTCTGGCCGGGAATAATGGTCATCGTCATGCCCGTCGAGCCGACCGCACCGCCATACACCCACGGGATGCCATGTTTGACGCAGGCGTCGTTCAGCACAAAGCGCGTCTCAAAGTTGTCCGTGCCGTCCACGACGACGCAGGCGCCTTGGAGCAGTTCCTCGACATTCGCGGGGTTGAGGTCCGTGACCAGCCCTGTGACGCTGATGGCGGAGTTGATCAGCCGGAGTCTCCGCTCGGCGGCGGCGGCCTTGGGCAGATGTTCCCGGCAGTCCTGCTCATCGAACAGCACCTGCCGGTGCAGGTTGCTCTCCTCGACAAAGTCCCGGTCAATCAGGCGCAGGCGGCCCACGCCCGCGCGGGCCAGCGCGTTGGCGGCCACGCTGCCCAAGGCGCCGCAGCCGGCCACGACCGCCGTGGCAGCACAGATGTTCTGCTGCCCTTGCGGGCCAATGGCGCTGAAGAGGGTTTGGCGGTTGTAGCGGTCAAGAACGGAGACCACAGGCATGCAATCAGGCCTCAACCCTTACTTCGCAGGCACGACCTCGATGCGGATCTGGATCTGAACTCCGCGTCCTTCCGCATCCTGCTGCCCGGCTCCGAGGCCTGACGGCGCAGCTTCCTGCGGCTTGGTCTTAGACATGGTCTGCGGCTGGCCCGTTTGAGCCACTGGCGGAGCCGCTGGCTTTCCGGCAGTCGGAGCGCCGGGCGATTCAGCTTCCTGCTTGCTGAACCTGGCGCTTGCTGGCGGAGTTTGTTGCTCGGCCAGCCTGGCCCTCATGGTTTGCGATTGTTCATCCGCCTGCAGCTCAAGCAGTTTGGCCAGGAGAACGAGGTGTTGCTGCCCGGGCCGCGCCGTAATCAGATAGTCGCGGGGTCTTGCCTGTTGATCCTTGCCCAGTGCATCCGCCTGTAATTGGCTGGCCTCGTTTGCAGGCTGGACAGTCTCCACCACTTGGCCACCGCCAATCGGGAGATTGGGATGCGGCTCCCAGCGCGCACCATTCTGTGCCGCCAGTGCTCTCAACTGGCTGATCAGGCGCTCCGGATCCTGAGTCCGGAAAACCAGCAGGTCTCCAGATTCGCTCCGTTGGCTCTTGCTCTTTCGCTCCTTGGGCTCACCCAGGCTCTTGTTCACGGCTTCAGCTTTGTCTGCTGCCCCATCGGAGGGCATTGTCGCCCGCCGCTCTCCCGGGCTCTTGGACCTGGCTTCGGGGGTGGGTGCATTCGCGGCAACGAGCGCGCCTGGCGGTGCGGGTGTGGCAGCGGGTGCGGCAGCGGCCGGCGCAGGCGGTAGCCCTGCCTTGCCGGCGCCTCTTGCAG
>JBEKKG010000687.1:0-4560 GCA_050010835.1 Planctomycetota bacterium | reverse complement strand
AGCTCGCCGCCGCCGTGCGAGAAGCCGCGCCGCTCGCGGACGCGGTGCTCCTCAGCGACTACGATAAAGGCGTGCTGGACGAGCTGGTCTGTGCCGCGGCCATTTCCGCCGCCGGCACAAAGCCGGTTCTGGTTGACCCAAAGGGACAAGCCTGGCGGCGCTACACGGGGGCGACGGTCCTCAAACCCAACTGGCGCGAGGCGTTCGAGTTCCTGTCCGCGCTCGACCCCCAACTCCAACTCCCCCAGGCGCCCGAAGACCAGGACGCCGAGCTGGCCGCACAGCGTATCCGCCGCGAGCTGGGCGTCCAGAACGTGCTGTTGACCCGTGCGGCGCGCGGGGTCTCGCTGGCGTGCGGCGACGGCGCGAGTTTCTCTTTTGCCGGCCGCGCGGCCAGGATCGAGGACGAAACCGGCGCAGGCGACGTCACCGCGGCGGTGGCCTGCCTGGCTCTGGCCGCCGGCGCGGGCGTGCCCTTGGCGGCGTGGCTGGGCAACGTGGCCGCGGGCGCCAAGGTCGCCAAGTTCGGCACGCTCACGGTCTCGGATTACGAAATCCTCGAAGCCCTGGGCGAGCGCTTCCCAAAATCCGAGCGCAAACTGCTGACCAAGGCCCAGGCCGCAGAACTGGCTGCCGGCATGCACAGCGCAGGCAAGAAGGTCGTCTTCACCAACGGCTGCTTCGACATTCTGCACTTGGGCCACGGCACCCTGCTGGAGAAGGCGCGCCAGCTTGGCGACGCGCTGATCGTCGGCTTGAACACGGATGCTTCCGTGCGCCGCGTGAAAGGCCCGGACCGGCCCATCAACCCCGAAGGCGACCGCGCGCGGCTGCTCGCCACTATGGAATGTGTGGACGCAGTCGTCTTCTTCGATGACGACACGCCGGTAGACTTGATCCAGGCCGTCAAGCCGGACGTGCTTTGCAAGGGCGGAGATTACAAGGGCAAGGAAGAGATTGTCGGCTGGGATATCGTCGAGTCCTACGGCGGACGCGCGGTGCTGATTGGCCTGGTGCAGGGGCGCAGCACGAGCAAGGTCATTGAGAAGGCCGCAGGGCTGTAAGGATTTTGGATTTTCGATTTTCGATTGAACAGCAACGATGCACCTGCCTCAGAAATTCCATTTCGCACGGCGTGCGGGGCTGTACAATCAGGCATGATGGGTGCCGCGCCGCGGGAACTGCCAATGGATGTGCACTATACGGAACACGCGCAAGACGTGGTTACAGAACGCGGATTAAGCCCGCAGTGGATCGCCCACGCGCTGTCGAATCCTGAACTGACTGAAGAGCCAGGGGACGGCACCGTCCATTACTTGGCGCGGATAGCAGAACGGGCGAACAGGGTTTTGCGCGTTGTCGTCAATCCTGAGAGCCGGCCAGCACGTGTTGTGACGGCTTTCTTCGACCGGCGCATGAAAGGAAAGCTCCCATGAAGCTGAAAGTGGACCAGAAAAATGACGCTCTCTATCTCCGTCTTAACGAGAAGGCCATCGTGGAGTCGGAGGAAGTTCAGCCTGGGGTTATCCTGGACTATGATAAGCGAGGCCAAGTGGTTGGGGTGGAGTTGCTGGGCATCAAGGCCCGGTCCAAGGGTGCGGCTTTGCGCGAACTGGTCTTCCAATCGGTGTGAAGCGGATTGCAGACTGGTTGTGGGCCTGCGATTCCCAAATCACGATGGCACAGCTCACCTTCGCCTTTACTTTGGCTGCAGCTTCGGGACTGGCTGGCCATCCTCTTCAAGCCCACGTAAGTGGAAGACGATGGCCTCTTTAATGAGTTTAAGTACTGCCTTTGGCGTCAAGGCCACGGCCACACAGCCTGGCAACTCCTGCACGTAAGCGCCATAGCTTGTAGGACCTTGCTCTATGATAATGGTGAATTTGCGCTTCGTGCCTTTTCCTCCCGCCATTCGATGCCCGCCCGGTGCAGCACGCTGCCGAAGAAACGCGGCGGCACATCCACATCAAAGGGGTCGCCAGCAATGGTCATCTTGCCTGGTTTTTGGCCGTGTTGGAGCGAATGGACGCCACCCTTTTCGGCCACGACAAACCACCCGTCTTCGCGCAGTAATCTGAGGAGATCCCGCACCTTCATGGCCATGAACTCAGTTTATAACATTAACCTGCGTGAAGCAACTGGTGTATATTATTCTACCGAGGTTCATCGAAGCTGCGCGGTGCAGCACTTGCAAGGGGGGAGTGAGCCATGAGAAAACTGATTGTGCCGGGGTTGTCGTGCGTGTTGTTCCTGTCTTTGGCGGCATTCGCCGAGGACGCCAAGCCCGAAACAGAATACCAGCCGCGAAAGGACGCCGAAGGCTGGGAGATACTCTTCGACGGCAAAGACATGAACGCCTGGGCGCCTAATGCTTCCTGGGAGATCAATGAGCAGGGCGAACTCCATCCTGCGAAGGGCGGACCCAGCATCTGCACCAAGGCGCGCTATTGCGATTTCATGCTTGAGCTGGACTTCAAACTGGGCGGCAAGGCCAAGGCCAACAGCGGCGTGTTCATTCACATCCACAACGCCGGCGACGAAGTAAGCACCGGCATGGAGATCCAAATCCTCGACAATGCGGATTACAACGTGAAGTGGGACGCGATGAACGCCTGCGGCGCGCTCTATGACCTGGTGCATCCCTCCGAGGATGCCAACAAGCCGGTCGGCGAGTGGAACCACTATCGCATCACCGTCAAAGACAGCAACGTTACAGTGGAGATGAACGGCAAAGAGATTGTCAAGGCGGACCTCAACCAGTGGACCACCCCTCACGTGAACCCCGGTGGCGGACACAACAAGTTCCCTTATGCCGCCGGGACGCTGCCGCGCGAAGGCTTCCTCAGCTTGCAGAATTACGGCGGCACGCCGGTCTGGTTCAAGAACGTGCGCCTGAAAACGCTCAGCGACCGCAAGCCCCAGTACACCGGCAAGGAACCCATCAAGGACGTGCTCCTGAAACTGGATGCCAAGTAATGAAGATCAAGTATTTTTCAGACACAGACACGGCCTTGGTCGAGTTCTCCGGACACGGCGTGGCGGAAACAAGAGAACTGAACGAGAACGTCTACCTGGACCTGGACCGTTCAGGGAACTTGGTGGCCATGACCATTGAGCACGCGCGGCGACAGGCCTGCCTGCCCTTCTTGTCTTACGAACAGATAGAGGAGAAGGCGCCGCTTCGGCGCGCCAGGGAACGCAGTGCTAGTCGTGTACGGTGAATTCGTGAGAGCTTGCCGCCGCTTTTCGCGGCTTTGGGCCGGGGCGCGTTGGCCTTGTACCGGCAGCTTTCCAGGTCTTGTGCGGCCTGGGAGGCAGGAATGGTCTCAACCAAGGCGGGGCCGGCCAAGCCATGAAGTTGCGGGTCCTGTGTGGCCTCACGAACAGGAACAAAGGAGGTCCGTCCAGGAGCATCACGTAAAACAGTCCGAACACAGGCGTGATAAAGCCGAAAAGCAACCAAAGGCCAAAGCTGCGCCCCTTGTCCCTGGCTATAGAGGCCACAAAGAACGCAATCAGCGCATGAATGGCGACGTTCAGCACTACGAGGCCCATGCGCTGATAGTAAGGGTCCCAGGCCCAGCGTCAACGCGCTCCTGATTGCAGCGCCTCTTTCTGCCGATTTGGGGCCTCTCGCAGTTGAAGTTTTGCTTCTCTCAAGCATCTCTATTTTGAACTTTTTTTTGGAGGGTGAGGACAGCCTATGAGCAGCGTTGACGTTCAGAAGATCAAAGACCGGGTCCTGAAGCAGTCGGACCAGATCGAACACGTGAAGGCGGAAGTGCGCAAACTCCTGGTGGGCCAGGACGTGATGCTCTCGCGCCTGCTGATCGCGCTCTTGACCGGCGGCCACGTGCTGCTGGAAGGCGTGCCGGGCCTGGCCAAGACCACGGCCATCAAGGCGCTGGCCGGGGCGCTGCACTGCAAGTTCAACCGCATCCAGTTCACGCCGGACCTGCTGCCCGCGGACCTTATCGGCACGCTGATTTACAACCCGCGCGAGGGCAGCTTCAGCACCAAAAAAGGGCCGATCTTCGCCAACCTGGTCCTCGCTGACGAGATCAACCGCGCCCCGTCGAAGGTGCAGTCCGCGCTCCTGGAGGCGATGCAGGAGAAGCAAGTCACCATCGGCGACCATACGTTTCTACTGGAAGAACCTTTCCTGGTGATGGCCACGCAGAACCCCATAGAGCAGGAAGGCACGTACCCGTTGCCCGAAGCGCAGGTGGACCGCTTCATGCTGAAAGTAATCGTTGGGTATCCGTCCAAGGCCGAAGAGCGGAAGGTCGTGGACGGCATCCTGGATGACGTTCACCGTGAGGCCAGCGCCGTCCTGGATCCCGCGCAACTGGCAGAAATCCGGCAGACCGTGGCCTCCATCTACATGGATGACAAAGTCAAGGATTACGTGTTGGAACTGGTCACCGCCACACGCAACCCCGCAGCCTACAAGCTGCAGGAATTGGCCGCACTGATCGAATACGGCGCCTCGCCGCGCGCCTCGATCAACCTGTGTCTGGCGGCCCGCGCCAACGCCTTCCTCGCCGGCCGCGGCTACGT
>JBEKKG010000686.1:0-4564 GCA_050010835.1 Planctomycetota bacterium | reverse complement strand
CGTCGTGGACGGCACCTGCGACCTGGGCCTGACGGACACGGACGATGCGCTCTCGGCAATGGACCGCAACAAGCCCGTGGACTTCATCGTGCCTGAGCAAACGGCGGAATGGCCGGGCGCGTTCCTGATTCCGAACAGCGTGGCGATACTGAAGCACTGCCCGCACCAAAAGGAAGCGCGGACGTTCGTGGACTATCTGCTCAAGCCTGAGACGGAGAGGTGGCTCGCGGAGAACGAGATGCGGCAGATTCCCGTGCGCGACGTGGGCGCGCAATTGCCCGAAGGACTGCGGCATCTTAAGCCCGCGGAAGTGGATTGGGAGCAGGTCGCCCGGCAGGTCGGGCCGCTGGGTGAACGAATCTACCGCGTGCTTTCGGGAGAAGAGCAGTAAATTTTAGATTTTAGATTTTACATCTGGCAGCTTTTGTGTTCCCCCTCCCCTTGCGGGAGGGGGTAGGGGGAGGGTTTCTTACGGGCGAATCAACTACTTGTCGCTGACCCGCCACTTCAGTATGCCCCCCGAGAAACCTTCCTGGAGCTTCACTTCCAGCCGCACCGCGCTGGTTTGCACGGGCTTGAAAGCCACGCGATTGAACGTGTCGGTCTTCGTGCCGCACTCGCCGGCGTTCTCGACCGGCTTCCATTCGTTGCCGTCCTTATATAACACCTTCCACGACTGCGGGACGCGGCACTCGCCCTGGCCCGTGTCGTCGAACCAGTAGACTTCGGACGACGCCACCTGGCGCGGGGCCGGGAAATCGTACTGCACCCACTCGGCCGTGCCCTTGTGGTCCCACCACGTCATGCGCGGGATGCTATGGTCGGACGATTTCGCGGGAATCAGGCCGTCGTTGAGCGCCTCGACGGAGTCGTCGGCAAAACAATGCGAGGCGCTGGCGCGGACACCTGTGTCCCATTCCTGCGCGTCCGGCCCTGAGCCAATGACGGGGAACGCGGAAATGCGCAGGCGCGCGCAGCCCATAGGGATCAAGGTGACTGTTTCCTCGGGTTCGCCGGATTTCACCGGGGAGGGCTTGAGTTTGCCCACCAGTCCCGTGCCGTCCTGCTGCCAGCCCGGGATTTTGCGCGCCTTGGCCTGCAGCTCCAACGGTGCGGCCTCCGGCGTGAACGGCTGTGCGGCCGGCGGACCGGGCTTGCGGGTGAGCACGAACGACTTGGCCGGTTCCTTTTCATCGAGCACCAGCCCGTAATTCCACGGCGTGGTGGGATAGAGTTCCAGTTCCGGCCACTGCTCGCTGCCTCCGTAGCGCTGCCACTTCTCGCCGATCTTCAGCGCAAAGGCCAGCGGGCCGTAATCCACGGAAACGGCGTTCTTGTTCTTGGCCCACGTGCGCACGGCCAGAGACATCGGCAGAGTGAGGACTACGCTGTCGCCGTCTTTCCACTCGCGCGCCACCACCGCGTAGGACAGCGGCTCGGCATTGAGGGCCACGTCCTGGCCGGCGATCTTCAGCGCAGGCTTCAAGCACCAGCGCGGGATGCGTAAGTAGAGCGGGAAGCGCACGGCCTTCGGAGTGGAGAACCGGAAGACGATCTCTTCGCTGAACGGGTAATCCGTTTCCTCGGTGATCTTGACCACCGTCCCGTCGCCAGCTTTGGCGCTGACCTCGCTCGCGGCGTACAGCGAGGCGCACAAGCCCTTGTCGGGGGTGGCGAGCCAGAGTTCCTCGGCGTAATACGGCCAGCCGTGCGAGACATTGTGCTGGCAGCAGCGGTAGACCGCGCCGGGGCTGAAGGAGAACATCGTCCCGCCGTTCTGGACGCCGGGAGCTTTGTTGTTCTTGTCGCACTGGACCAGGTTGGCGGAGGTCAGGTAGTGCAGCGCCTTGAGGTCCGGCGTGAGCGCGGCCGGAAGCGAATTGAAGGCGATCTCTTCGCAGCGGTCGGCCCAGAGCGGGTTGCCGGAGATTTTCGCGAGCATCTCGAAACTGTGCATGAATTCGACGAAGCCGCAGGTCTCCAGGGCGCCGCGCGGGTCGGTGTAGCCGGGGCGGCTGTTCTCATCGCCCACAAAACCGCCGCCGGGAAACTGGCCGTACGTGTCCATCACCGTCCTGTAATTCAGTTCGGCCTGCTCCAGGAGCTTCGGGTCCTTGGCCTGGAGAAAGAACACGCCCGGCTCGCGGAAGCCTTGGGTGATGTTGACGTTGTGCCAGTTGATCACGCCCGTGTGCCACTTGCCCATGTGCGCGTGGATTTTCTGCGCCAGATCGAGGAGCCACTTCTCGCCCGTGCGGTTGTAGAGCCAGTAGGCCGTTTCGACGTTGTCGCCGAACCGCACCTTGGGCCAGTAGCCGTTGCCGAAGTCTTCCGGAGGCAGGGAGTTGAGCCACTTGTGGTACTTCAGCATGAACGGCAGCACACGCTCGTCGCCGCTGTATTCGTGGAACGACTGCAAGACGTTGAGCATGACCATGTGCGGCCACAGGTCGGGCCTGCCTTTAAACTCCTTCGTCGCCTTGTTGGCCCGCGGGCCGAACCAGCCGTCGTCTTCCTGGCTGCCCAGCACGGCGTCTATCCACTTGCGCGCCGCCTTGATGATCTCTTCATCCTTGAGGACGTAGCCCAGGTCGCCGTAGCCTTTCAGCCAGTACGGCAGTTCCTCCCAGCCGTTTTTTCCCTGGCCCTGCGGGTCGCTCCAGGCATTGCCTTCGAACTTGAGCCACGGCGAGATCTCCGCCAACCGGCCGGTCATGCCCTGAGCTTCGAGCTCAAGCTGCTTCCTGAGCCAGCCGCGCGGCACGATGCTGCCGATAGGCAGTTTGAGCAACTGGCTGGGCGCGAGCGGCTCGCGGTTCCCAACGTAAAAATCGTTGGCCGTATCGGCCGCCGGTTGCTTGACGGCGTGGATTTCCTCGGCTTGAACAGTCCGCATGGCCAGCAAAACCCCCGGCAAGGAAAGGAACGAGAGCAGTCGCGAAACCAGTTTCATTGCAGCATCCTCAGCACGCCTGCATTCTGCCGGCACCCGGCGGACTTGCAAGTCGTGGCGCGTGGCACAGAACACGCTCCATGCACCACGCACGACGGCTGCCGCGGACCCTTTCCCCGGGGGACTAACGACAAGATCATTGCGCTTGCGATTCCACAGATTCCGGCTATCTTCTTGGTTCACTAGAAATGCCCTTCTGGCTCCCACAGGAATCGTCGCTGAAATCTGTTGGACGCCTCTGAAGGGGTGGCATTTCCAGTCTTTTCGTGCGTGCAACGCGCTTGTTCAGGGTCTAGCCCGGGTTGGCGAGACTGTTTCGGAGCGGCCAGGCTTATGGCAACAACACCTGCCTCCAGAGAGGCGTCACACAGACAAAATCCTTTTGAGGCGCCGAGTGTGCCGCCTGCGGAGCCACAAGTAAGGTCATTGCCCAGCAAGAGGTTTGAGGATTTCGAACCTGCGCCACGTGCCTCCCGGCATCGTGTTGGCACGCAGATAATCAGCAAGAAGTTTGAGGATTTTGAGCCTGCGCCACCCGCGCCGCCTGCACGGCCATCGCCCGAGACTCCCGTGCCAACGCCATTACCTGACCTGTGCGGCAAGCGGCTTGGCGAGATCCTTGTGGCGACGGGCAGGCTGAGCCCGGAGCAGGCGCAGGTCAGCCTGCAGGCGGCGCGGCTGGCCCATGAGGCACTGGGGAGATATCTGGTGGTGCGCCGCAAACTGATCTCGCCTCTGGAGCTTTGCCAGGCCCTCTCGCTGCAGTCGAACCTGCCCGTGGTGCACTTCACCGACACCTACGTCCCGGTCGCGGCCAAGTACGCCAGACTGCTCGACGCCATGCAGCGCTTGGAGCTGGTGCCCTTCAGCGAAACGGACCAGGCAGTGTGTGTGGCGGCCAAGCGGCCCCTTTTGCCGCAGCGAATTGCGGAAGCAGAGCAGTTGTTTCGAAAGAAGGTCAGCGTCTGTTTGGCGCCGGACGACCAGATCACGGCGATTCTCAACGCGCTGGGCGCGGCACAGCCAACGCAGAAACGGCGTTCCGTCCGGTATAAGATAACCATGCCGGTCTGGCTGCAACTGCCTCATCGGCGCGTGGAGGATCCTGGGCTGCCATACGGCGGGCAAATCCTCAATGTCAGCTTGGGCGGACTTAAGGTGCGAGCGCCGGACGCGCTGATCGCGGAACGCAAGGCCCACGGCGACCAGCCGCAGGTTCTGGTGCGCTTCTCCGCGCCGCCCTTGGAGGTGCATGGCCTCTGCTCCGTACGCTACGTCGTGAGAAAAGAGAACGCGGCGTACTGGGAAGATCCGTGGATTATGGGCCTGGAGTTTGCGACACTAGGCCCCATCGCGCGTGAACACTTCCGCGTGCTCTATGAACGCGCTAAGATCGCGTCCCGGCGGCTCGAGGTCGAATTTGGCGAGGGCTCTGAGGAATGAGGAAGACGGCCAACCGCCGCCGTATTGCGCTGGCGATCACAGGCGCCAGCGGGGCCATTTACGGTTTGCGCGTCCTGGAGGAGTTGCTTCGGGACGAGGCGCTGGAAGTACACCTGACCATCACGCGCGCGGCCGGGCAGATTCTTGAGGCGGAAAACGGCCTGCGTG
>JBEKKG010000685.1:0-4567 GCA_050010835.1 Planctomycetota bacterium | reverse complement strand
AGTCGTAGGTCCGAGGGCGTCAGCGGCGCGGCGCAGGTGGAGTCGGCAGACTCCGCGCGCGTCGTCATGGGGCACTCCTGCCATTCCAGATGGACCCCTGCCTTCGCGAAGATTCTTTCCGCTTCGCTTTCGGCAATCCCCAGCATGTTTGCGGAACTCCCGGCATAGTTATAGACGCGCACCGACATCTTCAAATCGGCAGATCGAGTCCCTGGGTCCCGCCTGGCAGTCGAGTTCCTGGCGGTTCCCACCAAGAGGGTAATCAGCATCGCAAGCCCTGCCACTGCGATCCTGGCTGACGAACCATTCTTCCCGTCGCCTACTATCGCTGCACTTCCTGCCTTGCTTACTCTGGTCATGGCGCTCGCCTCCGGGGTGTGCAGCGGATCTGGATTCGTGTCCGCTGCTCCTCTCACTTGCGGAAGCGAGAACGGGGGGTGAGACCTGCAAAGGGAAAAAGGGAAATTGGGCTTGGAAAGCTTCTAAATGTCTGATAGAGTTCCGGCAGAGATTGCCTCGCACGGTAGTAGCGGAGGGGTTTCTATGTCCCGGCCCTCGACGCATGAGGTGACCGGCCTGCTGCGGGCCTGGGGCTCGGGCGACCGGCAAGCCCTGGATCAGCTCACATCAATCGTCTACGGCGATCTGCGCCGGCTGGCGCATCGCTACATGGCTGGCGAGCGGACCGGCCACACCCTCCAGACCACGGCCCTGATCAACGAAGTCTTCGTGAGGCTAGTGGATATTGGCGGCGTCAGTTGGCAGGACCGGGGGCACTTCTTCGCCCTCTGCGCGCGGCTGATGCGCCGGATTCTGACCGATCTGGCCCGTGCCCGCTACACGCACAAGCGGGGGTCTGGAGCGCAGGTTCTTGACCTCGACGAAGCCCTAGTGGTGGGTGCAACGCCGCGGCGGGAGCTGGTGGCCTTAAGCGATGCGCTGGACCGCTTGGCGAAGCTCGACCCGCGCAAGGCGCGCGTGGTGGAGTTGCGCTTTTATGGGGGACTGAGCGTGGAAGAATCGGCGCAAGTCTTGGAGGTTTCTCCCGAGACGGTGATGCGGGACTGGCGGCTGGCCAAGGCGTGGCTTTGGCGCGAGCTGAAAGCGGATCAACAGGATGCAACCTGAGCGCTGGCGACAGATCGAGGAGTTGTACCACAGGGCACGTGCGCTCGCGGGTCAGGAGCGAGCGGACTTTCTCGAGAAAGCCTGTGCGCACGATGCCGACTTGCGGCAGGAGCTCGAATCGCTTTTGGCTTGCGAGGATGAGGCCCAAGGCTTCATCGAAACTCCCGCGCTCGATCATGCAGCCAGAGAGCTGGCCGAGGTGATGGAAGAAGCGGCAGTGCGTGAAGGAGCGGACGCGTGGGTGGGCCGGACCGTATCGCACTATCGGGTGCAGGAGAGGCTCGGTGGTGGCGGCATGGGTGTGGTCTACAAGGCCGAGGACACTCAGCTTGGCCGTAGCGTGGCGCTCAAGTTCCTGCCCGAAGAACTGGCTCAGGACCGCAAGTTCCTGGAACGCTTCCGCCGCGAGGCGCGCGCCGCCTCAGCGCTCGATCATCCCAACATCTGCACCGTTTACGAGATTGGCGAGCACGCCGGCCAGCCTTTCATCGTCATGCAGTATTTGGAAGGGCAAACCCTCAAGCACCGCATCGCGGGGCGTGCCCTGAAGACGGAGGAAGTTCTTGAACTGGGGATTCAGATCGCGGACGCCTTGGAGGCGGCGCACACCAAAGGGATCATCCACCGCGACATCAAGCCAGCAAATATTTTCGTGACCACCCGCGGCCAAGCCAAGATTCTCGACTTCGGGCCGGCGAAGCTGGCGCGGGTAGGGGCGAGCGGCGCTCGCCCTGGGGGTGAGGCCGAACGCCGTTCGGCCCTACCCGGGGGGCCGACGGCATTGGGGGAGGCGGAATCGCTCACCAGCACGGGGATGGCGATGGGGACGGTGGAGTACATGTCGCCTGAGCAGGTGCGGGCCGAGGAGCTGGACGCGCGCACGGACCTGTTCAGCTTCGGCGTGGTGCTCTACGAGATGGCCACGGGGCGCCGCGCGTTTGCGGGCGATTCGCCGGGCACCATCTTCGACGGGATCCTGCACAAGGCGCCGACCTCGCCAGTGCGGTTGAATCCCGAGTGTCCGGGTGAACTAGAACGTATCATCAACCGAGCGCTGGAGAAAGGCCGGGAGCTGCGTTATCAGCACGCCTCTGACATGCGCGCCGAGTTGCAGCGCCTGAAGCGCGACACGGAACCAGAGCGAGCGGCTGTAGCGGCGGGCTTCGATCGCCGACCGCCTGTAGGGGCGGTTCGCGAACCGCCCCTACGAAAATCGCGTCGCGCCGCCATTGCCCTGGCCGGTGCCGTGCTCGTCGCTGCTGCCATCGGGGGAACGCTCTACGTCCGCTCGCGCCAAGCCACGGCCCGCCTGACCGACAAGGACACTATCGTCCTCTCCGATTTCGACAACAAGACCGGCGATGCGGTATTCGACGACACGCTGAAGCAGGGACTTTCGGTGCAGCTTGAGCAATCGCCCTTTCTCGCCCTGGTTTCCGAGAGCAAGGTGAACGAGACATTGAAGCTGATGGGACGTCCCGCCGGTGACCGGCTGACGCCGGAGGTCACACACGAGGTCTGCCTGCGCACGGGCAGCAAGGCCATGCTAGCCGGCTCGATTGCGGGGCTGGGCAGCCAGTACGTGATTGGCCTGAAGGCAGTGAACTGCAACACGGGGGACGTGCTGGCGGAAGCGCAGGAGCAGGCGGCGGCCAAGGAAGCGGTGCTCAAGGCTCTGGACGCCGCGGCGATGAGCTTGCGGGGTAAGCTGGGCGAGTCGCTCAGCTTGGTGCAGAAATACGCCACGCCGGTGGAAGAAGCAACCACGCCATCCCTGGAGGCGCTGAAAGCCTACAGCCTGGGAGTAAAGACGGTCAATACAAAAGGGGAAGCAGCCGCGCTGCCCTTCTACAAACGGGCGGTGGAACTTGACCCGAATTTTGCCATGGCCTACGCCTTTATGTCGGAAGTCTACTGGGCCCGCAACGAAGTGGGGCGGGCGGCCGAAAATGCACGCAAGGCTTACGACCTGCGGGAGAAGGTAAGCGAACGGGAGCGGTTCAACATCGAGGCGTACTACTACACGTTTGCGACGGGAGAGCTGGAGAAGGCGGCGCAGACCTACGAGCTGTGGCAGCAGACCTACCCAAGAAATGGCGGGCCATACGCAACGCTGGGATACGTTTCAGGCGTCCTGGGAAACTGGGAAAAGGCATTGGAGGAATTTCGAGCGGCGCTGCGCCTGGAGCCAAATGATGTGGGCAACTATCTCTGCCTCGGCGTCGCCTACACGGCCTTCAACCGGCTGGATGAAGCGGAGGCGGTGTTCAAGCAGGCGGAGGAGCGCAAGCTGGAGGGCGAGTACCTACTCATAAACCACTACTTCGTGGCTTTTCTGAAGGACGATGCGGCGCAGATGGCGCAGTTGGTCTCAGCCGGCATGGGTAAGCGGGGCGCGGAAGATCTGTTGCTGGCCACGCAAGCGGACACGGAAGGTTGGTACGGCAAGCTGAAGAACGCGCACGAGCTGACCGGGCGGGCGATGGATTCAGCCCAGCACCACGACGCCAAAGAGAGTGCGGCAGCCTATCAGGCAGCGGCGGCGCTGCGCGAGGTGGAGTCGGGAAACCGGGAGCAGGCGCGTGCCCAGGCCAATGCGGCAGTGAAGCTGGCCCCGAACCACGATGTGCGGGAAATGGCGGCGCTGGCCCTGGCGCGGGCGGGCGATACGGCAGGGGCGGAGAAGCTGGCGGTCGAACTCGACAAGGCCTTCCCGCTGGATACGCGGGTCCAGAGGTATTGGCTGCCCACCATCCGAGGGGGGGTCGCCCTGGAACGCAAAGACCCGAGCCGGGCACTCGAACTATTGAAGGCGGCGAGCACTATCGAACTTGGCATACCAACGAACCTCACGATATTCCTGTGCCCCGCTTATTTGCGTGGGGAAGCCTATCTCATGCTGCACGACGGCAATGCAGCGGCAGCGGAATTTCAGAAATTCATCGACCACCGAGGACTCGTGGTGAACTTTCCCTGGGGCGCGCTGGCCCGCCTCGGACTGGCGCGTGCATATGCCATCCAGGGCGACACGGCAAAAGCCCGCGCCGCCTATCAGGATTTCCTCACCCTCTGGAAAGACGCCGACCCCGACATCCCCATCCTCAAGGAAGCCAAGGCGGAATGCGCAAAGCTGAAATAGTCCCCGCGCTCGGACCCTCGCTTCCCGGACCTCCTGCGCCAGGTGAATTTCCCGCCGTAGCAGGTGTAGGGTGGACCTCCGTCTCTGAGGTCTGCGCTTCCGTGGAGCGTTCGCCTTCACCTCCTGAGTAGAATGTCAGAATCAGTGAAGATGTGTGCCACACCTCTTGAGAAAACGTGCCACAACTCAGGGGATCTACACGGCATTTCCAGTGACAGGCGGCATTCGCCAGCACCCAAGGCGCGGAAACAGCTCGGCGAGGTGCTGTTCCTTTGACTGGCAGGCTCACTGGACGTAGTA
>JBEKKG010000684.1:0-4574 GCA_050010835.1 Planctomycetota bacterium | reverse complement strand
GAAGTTTTTCTTGGTGCTCTTAGCGTCTTGGCGGTTAAAGTGTCTTCGCGCCCACGAACTTACTGGGACGGCGGGGCCGGTGTGACCGAGGCGGACTTGGCGCTGGAGGTGGTCATGGGGCCCACATCATACGCATTGGCACCTTTACCTATGATCTTCTCTATCGTCGTCCCCTTGCCAGCCATGTGCGCCGTCAGGAACGCGTATGCATCTCCGAAGTAAACTTCCACATCCACATCCGCGGAAATCGTGTTATTATCCCCCTCCGCGCAGATGATGTTTGATGTTGGCAGCCAGTCACTCGCGACCTTGCCAATGGCCTCCGCGACCGTGACCGTGAGCAGCTTTTTCTTTTTGTCCCACTTGAGGGTCACGGTCCCATACTTAAGGTCCTTTGTCAGGCTGGCATCCCGGGTCACCTCAGCCATCGTCACGTCCGCCGACAGCACCTCGAGGTACGTAGCCGTGCCGCTGCCGTCGCTCTTTATATTCAGCTTGCCTCCTTTGCCATTGGGGCCAGTGCTGGGCGCGTCGCCCAGAGCAAAACCAATTTGGTATTTCCCGGCAACAAGGTTGAATTTCGTGGACTTGTCTATAGTGCTGAAATCACTAATCGCATCGAGTGGAATCGTTAGTTTTATGGATACGGAGGAAGTTGCAGCTATCCAAGTGCTCTTGTCCACCCCCGACCCACTGGTCATCAGGACATCCTTATAGGCGTCGCTCAAACTATTTCCCTTTGTCTTTGTCGTAGGATTGCCGGCTGGGATTACCAGTGGCAGGCTGGGCCCAGCCCCGATCCCGATTGTCACCGACTTGGCCATCGAGACGCCGCTGGAATTGGTGGCGGTCAGTGTCACAGTGGTCGTGCCCACGGTCGTCGGCGTGCCGCTGATGGCATTGCCGTTCGATGTCAAGGACAACCCTGGCGGCAGGCTGCCGGTGACGGTGAAAGTGATCGGGAGGGCGCCCTTGGCGCTAAAGCCATACCAGAACGGAGTGTTCACCACGCCGGCCCCAAGCGGCGGACTGATGACCACAGGCGCGCCCGCGCCGCCGGAGACGGTCAGGGTGAGCACAATCTGCCAGTATCCCGCAGAGTTGGTGGCGGTGATCAAAATGCCGAACTGTCCGCCAACCGCTGGTGTGCCACTGATGGTATTGCCGTCCGTGGCATACGAAAACGACAGGCCCGCCGGCAGCCCGGCGGCGGTTAGATTGGTCGGGTTGTTGAGTGCTACGATGCTGTAGCTGAACGCCGTGCCTACGGCGCCTGTGGCCGTGGTGGCACTGGTGATGATAGGCAGAGGCGAAATCGTGTAAGTTGCGTCGGCCTCTGCGCTGTCAGTCATCCCGGCAGCCGTAGCGTAAGCCTTGATGGTCACGGTTGCGCCGACCTTGATCGGGCCGGCGTATTTAATGGAAGATGGCGTGGGGGCGTTGCCGTTCGAGGTGAAGTAGATGGTCGCGCCGGCCGTGGCCGTGGAAATCGTTACGGTTTGCGCGCTCCCATAAGTGCCGGGCGCCGGGGAGAACGTGGGTGTGGCCACGGTGGAACCGAGCGCAGAAACCGCTGTTCCCAGGGCGGCGCAGACAACCACCAGGAAACTGAAGAATGTACTGCTCGCCTTGGACGTGACAAACTTCATGGACATTGTCCTCCTCAAATCGGCCTCAACCCGCCAGCGCACTGCTCTCCGAAGCAGCGCGACAATGTTGATTATGAATCCGCGGCGATATTAAAGCAGAATTGGGTATGCAGGTCAATAGGTAAAAAATACGGTTTTTGCGCCGTGCCCCCAAAAAATAAAAGGAGGTCCACACAGTAGAAAATACGTATCCATGACAAATGCCATTGAAGGCAGCAGGAACGAGGGCGAAAGAGAAAAGACGACGACCGGCATTACTTGCCGCAGCCTCATCCTGACTGCGGTGAATTGTTAAGGTCAAATATAATACATGAGATTATTATCCATGGCGAAGCGCAAGACTTCAGCGCGCCCCTTCAGGCCCAGTTTGTTCATGAGGCTGGCGCGGTGCATCTCGACGGTGCGCGGAGAAATGAAAAGCTTCTTGGCCATCTCTGCGTTGGTATGTCCGTGTGCCAGCAGTCCGCAAACCTCGCGTTCGCGCGGGGACAGGATGTCCAGACGCTTTTCTTGCTGTTCCTCCGGTTTCGGCCGCTCCGCGTATGAGGAGGCGAGTTCGCCGCTCAACGCAGGATCAACGAACGTTTCACCCTTGAAAGCGGCGCGAATGGCGCGCAGCAATTCGCCAGGGCTGGCCGTTTTCAGCATGAACCCTTTGACCCCGGTGCGCAAGAGCTCCTTTAGATAGTACGCGTCTCTGAACATGGTCAATACCACCACCGCAAGTTTCGGGTGCGCCGACAGCACGCGTTCCGCAACCCGCTGGCCGGACAAGCCGGGCAGGTTCAAGTCCAAGAGCAACACGTCCGCCGGCTGTTCATGCACTGTCAGGACGGTGTCGGGACCGGTGCCTGTCTCACCCACGACTTCGAAGTCCGCTTCTTTCTCGAAAAGCGCCCTCAGCCCGCTGCGGAACAGATGATGGTCGTCGGCAATCAAGATACGAATAGCCACGGTACAACTCCACTGGGTAAGACCTTCGAATTGCTTCTCACCGCTGACGACGAGGAAGTGTAACCGCTCACGGTATCAAAGTCAACAGCTTTGTTCCTGTCTTCTGGAACTGGAAGCTGGTAAGGGGTACATGGCCTCCGGCCAAAAATCGCGCGCGGCCCAAAGGCTCAAGCTGTCCGTGCCATTGCCACCCGGACTATTCATCCTGCACGTCCACGAAGACGGGTTTCTTCTTGGCTTCGGGCGCCGCCTTGCCGGCCGGGCCTGCCGCTGCCACTGGGGGTGCTGCTGCTTCCAAGGCGAAACGCAGCGTTTCGCCCTTTTCGGCAAGGCGGAGCGCTTCCTTGATGGTGGAATCGCCGGCGTTGAGGCTGGCCGCCAGTTTCAGCTTCTGCATCCCCAACTCCTTGTCGTTCAAGCGCCAGGCCGACAGGCCGTACCAGAGCTGGCCCTGGGGATCGTTGGGGTAGACGTCGCAGTAGACCGCAAAACCGTTCTGGGCCAATCTGTAGTCCTTGCCGAAGAATGCCGCCCGGCCTTTCTCCATCAGGTAGTGAGGAAAGTGGGAAACCTGGTAGGCCTGTTCGTAGCTCTCCGCCGCTTTGACGTACTGTCCGGAATGGAACTGGGCCAGGGCCAGGCCGGCCAAGGCACGGTGGCTGCGGGGGAAAATCTTCAGGGACTGGTTGAAACTCTTCGTGGCCTCTGTCAACTCGCCAATGCCGACCTGCGCGCAGCCCAGGTAATACCAGACCTCATCGTCCTTGGGCATGTATTCGGCCGCCTTGGCGAGCAGTTTGGCGGCGGTCTCATGGTCGTTCTTGCGGAGCGCCATGCGGCCCATGCCGAGATAGCCCTCGCCCTTCGTGGGCGCCCCGGTCATGGCGAGTTTGAATTTCTCCTCGGCTTTGACGAGATCGTTGGCCGGGTCTTTGCCGCGGCGCAGATAGTATTCGCCGATCCAGTAGTAGGCCTCCGGCTGTTTCTTCAACAGGGCTTCCATCGTGGTTTTGAGGTGTTTCTTCCAGTAGCCTTCCACGTCCTTAAGGTCGCAGTTGAAGGCCCGTTTGAAGGCGTCGTTCTGGAAAGAATACAGTTCGCGGATGTGGTTTTGGTCGCGGTTCTTCAGGTTGCGCTCGAAGTTCAGTTCCCGCAGGTTCTCCAGGAAGGTGAAGAAGCGGGCGCCGTCCACGTTGACCATGTAGTCCATGACCGAGAAGGACTGGGCGTAATTCAGCGTGGCCTTCAAGGGATCGCCGGCGACAGCGGCCAGGTTGTGAGCGTTGGTGATGTTGGTGAACTCGTCGAACGGATAACTCTCGCCAAGCTGCACGGCCTCGTAAATCATGGCCTCCTGGCGCAGGCGCGCCTTGGCGGACGTCTTGGCGTTGGACCAGAGGATTTCAAAGAGCTGCGCCGTGCCTTCACCCAGCCAGGCCGGCGTGCCGCGTTTCTGCGCTTCCTGGCCGGCTGGCGGCGAGCCGCTGAATTCGAGCAGGTAGGTCATCATGAAGAGGTGCCCCATTTCGTGCAGCAAGGTGCGTTCGAGTTCGTCGTCATCGCGGTTGGAGACGAAGGTGCGGATTTCGCGGACCTCGTGGGACTTGTCGTAGTCCGGGTGATAGCTGAACCAGGCGCCCGGCATGCCCTGGCGCAGGCGCTGCTGCTTGTCCTTCACTCCGGTGGAATCGAACCACTCATCCGCAAAGGACTCCATGTCCTTGTAGACGCGCACACTGATGTAGGAGCGGAAGTTCCAGATCAGTTTGAGCACGTCGCCGGGGATGTTGCCCTTGCGGTCGAATTTCTCCTTGGAAACGCCATTCACCAGATCCGGCGTGAGCTTGAAGAGCTGATAAAAGCGCTGCTCGGCGTTTATGACCATCTTGGCCACTTTCTCCGTGTATTCCTTGGAGACGTTGCACTCGATGCTCATCGCCGGGCTGACAATCTGGAAAAAACCCGCCGGGG
>JBEKKG010000683.1:0-4581 GCA_050010835.1 Planctomycetota bacterium | reverse complement strand
GCCGCCGCGCCTGGGGCGGACGCACTCGCGGTAGACGCCCTCGTGGATGAGGACCTTTTCGCCGGGTTGCAGGAGTTCCGCGGCCCGCCCGATAGTCTTGAAAGGCTGTTCCCGCGTGCCTGGATTCGTGTCGGCCGCGCGCGGGTCCTGGCCGGCGACGTGGTAGGTCTTGCGATAATCCGTGCGGTCGTCCCAGAAGGGGAAAAACGTGCCGTCAGGGAGGACCACCTGCTCCTCGCCCGCGGCAGGCGCCGTCTCCGCCGGGGCCGAGGCACACAACAGCAGCAGGGCCACGGCGAGCGAGAAGGCCAAAAAGTCCGCACCCAGCGGTGACATAACTCCCTCCCCTCGAAGGCGGCACGCCCTCCCCTGGGAGCGCCGGCGTCTCGCCGGCCCGTGCTACCCCCAAGGGAAGGGGGAACAAAGGAATCCTCTCCCACGGTAGAGGCCGGCGGGACGCCGGCGCTCCCATCCTCAAGGGGAGGGGGAACACAAAAACGTTCAGTTCGGCTTGAGGCTGTCCTTATTCTTGGCCCACCAAGCCTGCCATTCCTGCTTGGTGCCGAGTTGCTGCCCGGTTGCAGTCTTCAGTTTTTCCATGATCTCGTCTTGGATAACGCTGTTGGTGTTGTCGAGGCCGGCCACCAGCACGCCCGCAGCGGCTTTGCGGTCCAAGGCCGCAACTGCTGCGAGAGCCGCGCGCGCAGTCGCTGTGTCGGCTTCCACTGCCAGAGCTTTCTGCAAACCTTCGAGCGCAGGCTGGTCCTGCCGGGCGCCACCGCGCCAGGCCAGCGCTTCGCAGACCTGGCCCCGCACCTCGGGGATGTCGCTCTTGGCGGCAGTACAAAGCGCCTGGACTGCCGCCGCATCGGGAAGATTGACCAGGATGTCCACGGCGCTCATCCCGAAGCCCGGGTCGGGGCACTTCCTGACCGCTTCGCCTAACGCCAGGAGGGCCTTTTCGCGCGCCTGTGGGTCAGCCAGGCGCAATTTCGCGGCCTGGTCGGCCAGCAAAACGGTGCGGTTGCGCTCAACTTCTTTGCGATCCTTCTCGCGGGCCTCGTCAGTTGCCTTCTTGGCGTCGGCCAACTTCTTCTCCCCCTCCTTAACCACTCTCTCGAACTCAGCAATCTCGTCCGGGGTGTGCCACCAGCCATTGTATTTCTTCATACCCAATTCTTTTTCCGCGACCTCGCCGGCCCCGGGATGGTCCGGGTTCTGTTTCAGGCATTCCAGGACGAGCCTGCGGGACCTGGCGTTGTTGCCCACCAGTTCCCGCCATAGCTTCGCCAAGGCGAACTTGCGGTCCACATCGTCCGGTTTGAGAGCTTCCTCCTCGATCTTCAGGCCGGCCTCGAAAGCCTGGGTGCTCAGCTTGTTGAGCGAGTCGAAAGTATCAATGGTGGGGGTCTCCGTCTTGCCATGCTCCTGGATTTTGTGTCCCAACTCGATCAGCGCCTCCCCGTCGCGCAGCTTGATCTTCTTCTCCAGGTCCCGCTTGAACCGCTCCATGTCGGGCGGCTGCTTCAGGATATCCGCCGCCACCAACTCCAATTCCTTTTGGTTTTGGGGCCGCTTGCGCAGTGTGCCGCAGAACCACAAGTTGTCATTGGTCTTGAAGTCTCTCAAGGCGCGCTGTTTCAAGCGGTCGTCCAGGATGATGGTGGCCCATTGTTTCTCCTTGGACGAGGGCCACACTGCCCGGCCAAACAGCTTCAGCTTGTCCGGTTGGACAACCGACTCGAACTTGGCCTCGAAGCAGATGTCCGGGTTCTGATCGTTGTCGCCGGACAGGACGGACACGTCTTGAACCAGCCAATCATGGCCCTGGTAGATAACGACCTCGACCTCTGTGCCGTTGGGAAGCTGGATCTTCCTGTGCGGCAGGTCGTCCGCGTTCACGGGCGCCGCCTCGGCGCTGGCGCGGGGCGCCCAAGCCAGGGCGCACGCCAGCCACAGCGGAACGGCGGCCCAAAAGTCAAGCTTCATGGCTCTTTCTCCTCTTCTGCACGGTCAACACTGCAAGGACGGTATGGACGGCATGGACGGTATGGACGGCATGGACGGCATGGACGGTAGGGACGCCATGGACTTTCACTTCTTGCCTGCTGCCGGTTTGGCATCAGGCGCGGGGGTCTTCTTAGGGGCGTCCTTGGGGGCCTCCTTCGGGGCTTCCTTTGGCGCTTCTTTGGGGGCCTCTTTCTTCTCCCCCACAGTTGGCTCTGCTTGAGGAACCACAGCTCGAAGAATCTGCGCCTTGCGGTTCTCGTTGATGAGGAGCAGGTCCGGCTTTTCCACAGCTTGCAGAGCGAACCTGGCGACGGGCCCCAGCATGCGCGTGGCGCAGGCCACCCGAGGCCCTGGGCGCAGCTTGCCGCCGTCGGAAAAATAGAATGCGCATTCGTCGGGCATGACCACGAACAGGTCGTCCTGGCCATCTTGATTGAAGTCGTGCGCCAGAAGCCCAAAGCCAGGACCGGGCAGCATTACAGGCTTGCCCGCGGGCGCGAACTGGCCTTCTTTCTCCTCGAAGGCCGCCAGGTACGGCGGCTTGCCGTTCACGAGCAGCGCCAGCCTCCGTTGCCCTTCAGGCCCGGCCAGGACGGCTGCGGCGGTAATGAGACCGTCCTGCTCCAGGCTCGACGAGACGACAGCTTTCTCGCCCTTATCCCATTTTCCCGCATTCCAGGGCACGAAGATGAGCGGCGCTTGAGCCAGCGGCACGACGGCCAGGAAACCGCCCCCAAGCTCCGCTGAAACCCACGGGAAAATGAAGGCCGTGTTCCCTTGGCCGGGAATGGGAATGGAGGTGACAGGGCCAAATTTGTGGTCAGGGGAGAGCGAGGTCACCGCAAGCTGCCCGGACAGGCCGCAGAAAGCCGCGATCACCGGGCGCTTGTCGCCGCCCATAGCGCCCACGCCCAGCGCCACAGGGCCTGGCCCGACAACTGTCTCAGCCCCCGGCACCAGGTCGTGTTCGGCGTGGTAGAAGGCCTTGAGCTGCCCGTGCTGCCAGTCGGCGACAAGGAGGTCGCCGCTGTTCACGCCGTCCAGGCAGCCGACATACATGCTCGAGAACCGCGCGTCCTTCACGAGTACCCGCGGAGTCGGCAGCGGGGTGTCCTCTTTCTGGAGGTACAGCCGCACGGCGCCGGAACCGAACCTGCCGAAGCAAACCAGCGTGTCCACGAGGCCGTCGTCATTGAAATCGCCAACCGCAATTGACGGTTGGTCCGCAGGCTCCAGTTTCAGATCCAACTCCGGGCCCAGTTCGTAGCCGAACTGGCAGGTCAGGGTGAAGGACTTGCTGACCGAGAAGAACTCCTTCTCCGTCCCCGCCGTCCCCGCCGTTTCCTTGCCCAGCCCCCTGGCACGCACCTCGAACTCGAACTTCCGCCCGTTCTTCAGCTTCTCGAAATCGGCAGCAGTGAACTCAGGCACCCAGTTGACAACGCCTGTTTCAGGGGCCACAGTCATGCCGTGCGGCGGGTCCTTCAACTCGAACTCTTTTCTCCAGCCGGGCGCCACCAAGTCCAGGTTCTCAAGGCCCAGCAACTCCGGCTTGTAACTCCAAGGCGCGAACGGCCTGACCACCAGGCTCCCCGGCGCGTTGGCGATCCTGGTATTCTGTTTTTTGGGATCAAAGGTTGCCGGTGGCGGACGCTGCGGCGGGGGTTCTTCTTTTTTAGGCGGTGGGCGCAGGCCGGCCCGTATCAACAGCGGCTCCAACTTGCCCAAGTGGAAGAGCGCGGCCACGGCAGCAGCCAGTACAGCGAGCGCTCCAAGCAGGACCACGCCTTTCCTGGAACGCCTGGCCTCAGGTTCTTCGGGCAGCGCGGAGACCGGGGCGGCAACGGTCTTCTTGTCCGCGGCGGCTGCCAGTTCCGGCGTGGCCAGCACGGGCGCCCCGCCCATCACGGCCAGGCAGTTGCTGCAGGCCGCCCGCCCTTCGTGCTGAGTGATCTCGCTCTCCGGGAAGAAGCGGAGGCACAGCTCGCATTGCATCTGCCTGGCAGGCACCGCCGCGGAGATCGAGGTGCTGTGGGCGACCATCCAGTCCCGCAGACGTTCGGCGCGCGGTCCCGTGGGAGCAAGAGCCAGGTAGCGTTCGTAGCTGGCCGCCGCCTTTTCGGACAACCCTTTTTTCTCTGCCGCCTGGCCCAGGGAGTACAGCGCTTCCTGGTGGTCCGGGCGCTCGGCCAAAACTTTTTCGAACTGTTCGATGGCGTCGTCATAGGCCTTCTGGCGCAGGTATGCGCGCCCCAGCAGCACGCGCGTGCGGATGTGGCTGGAGTCTTCCTGCAGGATTTTGAGGCAATCGCGCTGCGCCGCCTCCGCGTCGCCTTGCTGGAGCTTGGTCAGGGCCTTTTGATACTTGCGGTCCAGTTCGGTGACGATTTGCTCGTCGTCTACTACTACGGCCTCCTCATAGGCGCTGGAGGGGCTGCCGGTGATCTTCTTGATCTGCGCTATCCACTCCCGCATCTTCTCCGTGTCAGTGGCCTGGGGCAGCAACTCCAGGAAGCGCTCGTAGGCCTCCGCCGCCTCCATGTTGCGTTGCACGGCGCGCAAGGCGAAGCC
>JBEKKG010000682.1:0-4586 GCA_050010835.1 Planctomycetota bacterium | reverse complement strand
CCAGCACCATCTTCCTGAGCGGGTTAAGGGCCTCCGCACGTTCGCCGGCTTGCGCTATCTCAAGGTCAGTAACCTTGCGGGCTTGGGCCACAGTCTCCATCTGCGCCGCAATGAGCGGGTCGAAATGCCGGTCCTTGAGCAGTTTGCGGAGGGTGCTTTCGCTGAGACTGCGGAAGGACTCGTAGTTGGAGTGCAGGGCGTGCAAGGCGGGGCCAACGGACCAGCCTGAACGGGCAAGTTCCATGCCGATAATGCGCAACTGTGAGGGGCCGTACATGGCTTTGGGTCTCCTTTGCTTTCAATCAACTCCACATCATCAAGGGCAGAGCAAACACGAACCGCGGTGCTGCCAAGCACCTTCTGCTACTATTACAATACGGCTGGCGCTGCGAAAGCATGGTTTGAGCCAATGGCATGATAATTGCTAGTGAACACATAAGTAACGTACAGGAAACGAGATAAAGAATTTTTTGGCCATTCAGTCCGAGGCGGGTGGCCGGGGAGAGGGACTGCGGCAATGCGCTGCACGTTCACCCGCCTACGCCCCAAGTTCGAGTGGTCTGGCACCGATTTTCGGTTTTCAGCAATGACATGAAAATCGGTGACAGAGCACTTGATCTGGCGAGAGCCCTCCCCGGTTCAGGGGACGGCTGGTAGTGGCACCAGGCTTTTCATGTCCAAACAACCGTTGTCCAGGGGGAAACGGGTCCGAGAATTGAAAGACCCTGGCTCTCTCCCAGGGGTCTGTGTCAGTTTGGTTGCATTTGTGGTGCAGGCATCTTGCCTGCGCCCTGTCCGCTGCCAATCTGTGCAGGCAAGATGCCTGCACCACAAGCGCTCCGCCAGCCCGGCCTGCAACCAAACTGACACAGACCCCTCTCCCAGAACCTTGCGAGATTTGCGTGGCAAGATGCCGCGCAATGTTGTAGATTGAAAGCGGGTTGTTGAGGAGAACAGACATGCCCGCGCAATTGGCGAAGCTTGATTTGCGTGTCGAGCAGAGAACGAAGAAGGCTTTGGAACAGGCGGCATCCCTATGCGGCCAGTCGCTCAAGGACTTCGCCAAGACCACTCTCACGCACAGGGCCGCTGAAGTCCTCAGGCAGCATCAAGTGACGCTGCTGACAGACGAGGAGTGGGAGCGCTTCATGCAGATAGTAGACGCCGACGAGGAACCCAACGAAGCGCTCAAGAAAGCGGCTGCGGAATATAAAGCACAACATGGCTGATCCAGAGCAGTCATGGGAAATCGTTCCCCTGTCCTCGCTGCACGAAACCGTTTCTTTCTGCTCCGGCGAGAAGCAGCTCGACGTTTACCTCAGGAAATGGGCCGTGCTCAATCAGCAGGAGGACATGGGCCGCACGTACGTCCTCGTGAAGCCCTGGCAGGCCAGAGTGTGGGGTTATTATACCATCACAAACAGCAAAGTGGCCAAGGCCAGCCTGCCGCCGGAGGAGCAGTTTTCTGCCAATTACCCCGTTCCAGCAATCCTGATCGGCAAGCTCGCGCTGGACCAGGCAGTGCGGCGCAAGGGTCTGGGCAAGCGCCTGCTGATGGACGCGCTCAAGCGCTGCCAAACGATTGCGCTTCAATCGGCTGTGCGAGGCGTAGAGGTTGACGCTGTGGACCACGTGGCGGAGGGCTTTTACACTAAGTACGGATTCAGAAGGCTAACCGACAAGCCCCTGCACCTTTACCTGTCAATGCGGGTCATCAGGAGACTCTGTTTATAACGCCGAACTCAGACCATTAGGGGCGGAGCCGCATTGGCGAGAAGGAGAAAGCGCGCCTTGAATGCGGCTCTGCCACTGCCCCCTTATTTTCTTCCACGAGTGCGGTGTATGTGGGATTGACGGAAGCCTGTTCTGTGCCCTGGCACGGCACTGCGTGCCTTCCCACCCACGGGAAGGGCGACACGGCGCGGGGACGCCAGCGAAAGAACCGGTGGTTGCTGGCCGTACGCACCGCTGGCGGGAGTTGCCCATGTGGACGCGAATCTGCACCTCTCTTCTGTTTGTTTTTCCCCTCGCAAGTTATGCAGACTCCGCCGAATGGGACGACTTCCCCAAATGGCAGGAAGACAAGAAGAGTCAGGTTGTTTGGCAATTGGACGATAAGCGGATGCTTAAGCGTCCAGAGTGCAAGCCGATATTTCGGGATCTATTGTTCACAAAGGGAGCTTTTACCCATGACAATTCTCCGAACTTTCTTTATCAGTCTATCGAGATGGCTGAGCAGCAAAAGTGGCGTGATTTTGACCCGTTGATTCAGGCCCTCTATGATGGGCCTCCTGAAGTGTGGACATTCAAATCCTCGTTCCAGTACTTGCGCCGTGTTGCAGAAAAGCCTGTCGCACCAAAGCTAGAGCAAGCATTTGAGACACTTTCAGCCAGTGGGGAGTGGGGATCCACTCTTTCCGATGCTGAGCTGGCTGGGGCTGTAGCTCTGCTCAAAAAACAGGAGGACAAAGACGCGTTGCTCGTGTATGCACTTAAAGTTGCCTGCTGGCACAGCGGCAAAGGTGGAACGGACCGCGGTCGGCTGGCGGCGATTGAGGTATTACGAAGCCTTGATGTGGACCGCGTCAAGAAACAGATTGCCATATTCCGCAAGTTCTTCCGTTATCGAATGCACCGAGAAGAGATGGAGTGGATTGCCAAACAGTTGGCAATTCCATAGAGGTGGGTGGCCGACAACAAACCCACATAAGACACGGGAGACAGAGGACCACTGGAGATTCAGGGACGCACACGAATCTATTGCGTGTGGAACACGTTGGCGCAGCCTCCCGGAGATCAATGGACAAAGAACCTTGATTGCCGTTTGGACGTACGGGCTGGTGGCACTGTCACAGCCAGCACTCCGCCCGCGGCTTGCGCAGCTCGTTCGTGCCACTGTGCGCAGACAGTGCCGCTTCCTGGCAGGTGGCCGCCAACACACTCGCTATCCCTGACGTCCCTGCGCCGCGTCCGGATCAGCGCGCCATCGTCCCCCTTTGGCCGGTCATTCCTTGACCTTCAGGCAATTGCCAATTCGTATCCCGCTTTGCCTATTCTCACATTCACAGGCGTTACCGTCGGTTTGGCCGCCGTAATGGCTTCCAGCAACAGCTCCAAGTTGTAATCCTGTGCCGGTTGTTTGTACGCGACCACCACGCGCAGCAGCCGGTCCGCTTGAGGTCCTATCGTCTCGTGTCCGTTCTCCCACCGGGACAGCGTCTCGTAAGCCACGCCGAGCCGTTTGGCCAGTTCCTTGCTCGACCAGCCCAGATACTTTCTAAGATAACGAATCTCAGTGCCCACCAAACGCGTCGTCTTCTGAATCAGCGTTCTAGCGATAAGCCTGTGCAGACTGGCAATCTGCTCAAACACAATTTCGCGTTCCCCGCATTTCTTGCAGCGGCGCACCAGAGCGTTCTTCAGGATCACTCCCTCCAAACCGAGATGGTGATCCGTCACCGTCTCGCGCTTCTCTGTCATCTCGCCCCCGCATTCGAAGCATTTCATTTGAACCTCCCTGCCGTGCACACCACCAGTTCCCGTGAGGAGTCGAAGGCAATTGCAACACGCAATCTCTGCGTGTGGATCAGGTAGCGCCATTCGCCGTTTTGAATCTCCGGCGCTTGGTATTTGCCCGCGCGTATGGCATTCGTCACGTCCATTTGCGTCAACACGGGGCTGGCTTCTTTCATCCGGCGGAACGCATGGGACGGAAACCGGACGCGGCCGTTTTCAAGAATCCAGCGTGCCAAGTCCCGCGCAACACAAGGATCCAAAGGGTGGCCCAGCGGGTCATCCAAAGGAGGAGTGGGCGCTCCGGGCGGCCGGCCCACGTGCAGCAAGTCTATCCGCGTGCTGTGCTCTTCCCCAGAAGGCCCCTCGACCATGCTCCCTCCTACTATGACTCTATATCATCTTGATGATAGATTGTCAACTTTGAGTTCTCGGGACGCGCAACTTATCTCTCAGGAATTTGGGTGCAATTCAAGGAGGAGACCTGGGGTTATGCCAGGCTATCTCATCCGCACAACTGTCGCTCTGTCCCAATCCGGCCGCTGCTTAAGAGGATTTGCGTTGCCTGCCTTGCTTCCGGCCGGGCTTTCCCTGGCGGGAACTGGCCACAACTCCAACGTTGTATTTCACGAGGGCAGGAGCCAATAGCCGCTGCCCGTTCTTCCCGGCAAGCTTGTCGCTGGCGAGCAGCTTCAGCTTGCCCGAAGCGCGTTGAAAGAGCGCCAGGCAAGTCTGTTCGGGGTCGTGCCTTGAGCGATACAGAATCCCGTCTGGCCTCTGGGGATGCGCATGGAAGGCCTCAGCCCAGGCGCGTGAAATGTCGTACCTCCTTGTCGAGACGATGCTCACGTCCAGACCCAGCTTCGACAGGCCCGCCCCGGTCAAGTCAACGAGCCGCAGCTTGGCGGAAGAAAAAACTGCAACAGAACGGATGCCCAATTCCTGGTCGTCAATGACGCGCCTGCTCTGCCCTGCAACGGGGTTCCTCATAAAGACTTCGATAAAGGCTCCGTCCACATTCCGAGCGGCATACAGAATACCGAACTGCCTGTTCGGGGCGTCAAAACGTCCTG
>JBEKKG010000681.1:0-4589 GCA_050010835.1 Planctomycetota bacterium | reverse complement strand
AGCCTCACCCCGGCGGCCAAAGCGCCGCCCGTGCCCGCGGAAGCACGCGTGGCCTGGCAGGTCTCGTTCCCGGACCGCGCGCTGGCCTTGAAGCCGCAGGCCAACGGGAACGTGGCCGTGTTGACACAGGACGGCACTGCGGCGGCGCTCGATCCCTCCGGCAAGGTGCTCTGGCAGAAGACCGTGGATTGCGGCGACGACCTGAAGCACGGCGCTTCAGTTGACGGCAACGTGCTGGTCGTAGGCGCGGGGCACCATCTGGTGGCCTTCGACGGCGCAGGCAAGCAACTCCTCGATGTGCCCTTTGATTTTGAACTGCCCGGCGGCAAAGGCGGGAAGAAGCAGACCTCGCAAATCACTGCCGTGGCCGTGTCGCCGGACGGCAAGAATATCGCGGCGGGCGCCGCCAACGGAAGATTGCTGCTGCTGGACAACCAGGGCGATACCAAGTGGACGATTGGCGGAGTCACCGGGGAAGAGTTGGAGAAGTGGGCCGCGGACGTGAAGACCTGGGAAGCCGGCAAGGCTGAGCGCGAGGCGGCCATGAAGCAGTTCAAGGAAGCAGAAGCTCAATGGAAAGAAGAAGTCAAGCAGTGGGAGGCTGGCGGCAAAAAGGGCAAGCAGCCCGCGCAGCCGAAACAACCCAGCCTGCCCGGCAATCCGCGCAAGCCGGAGCCGGTGCCGTACCTGGAGGCCGCTTTCAGCAGCGACGGCAGCCTGCTGCTGGCCATCACCAAGAATGAGGGCCACGTCCTCAGCGTCGCCGACGGAAAGATCAGCGCCAAGGTGGGCGGCATTGCGCCTTTCTTCAGGCCCGTGCGCATGGGTGAGAACCTGCTGGTGACCGATGGCCGTGCGCGGCTTGAGTTGGTTTCGCCCGCTCAAGGCAAGGCGCTCAGCGAGGTGCGCTGCTCGCAGTTTGTACAAGCGCCAGGCAAGAAGCCGGGCGAAATGAAGGAACTCCCGGACACGGCGGTGAGCGCCGCGCTGCTGAATGACACGCTGATTGCCGCCACCGAATTCGATGGCACAGTGCGCGCGCTGAAAGACGTGAAAGGCAAGCTGGAGGAACAGACCCAGTGGTCGTTCAAGTTGCCGTTGCGCGTGACCAAGAAGCTCGCGGCGGGCGATGGGCTGGTGGCCGTGGCCTACTGGGGCGGCACGCTGCGGGTGCTCGACTCCACGGGCGCGGCCAAGTTCGGCCAGACGCTGCCGCAGGACATCTCGGCGCTGGCGTGCCTGGGAAAACTGGTCATCGTGGCCACTGCGGACGGGAGGATCACGGCCTTGGAGGCGAAGTAGGCACAGCGGTTTGTGCCACGGATATGCCGCCGCAACGCGGCGGCTTATCCGTGCTGCCCGCGCCCGGCACGGATGGGGCCGCGCCAAACAGCCGGCGCGGCCACATCCGTGGCACAAACTCAAGAGGGCAAGATGCGCAGGTTGTTTGCTGTAACGGGACGGGGACGACAATATAAGGTTTGGTATGAGCGCTTCAGTTGACATCCGCGAGTTGTTGGACAGTTGGCCTTATGACCCTGAGCACACCGTGCGGGCCGTGCAGGGCACCGATGGCCGGCGCATACTGCAGGTCCGCACGCCCGTGGGTATCGAGCAGTATGAGATGGAGGGCCGCCCCGACGGGCAGCGCCCGCACCAGCGGGAATCGGTTTTGGATTACTACATGGAACGCCTGGTCAGGGCCAGGGCCGAAGGCGAAGGGGGTTCGTTCGTTCTGGACGAAGAGGAATGCGCGGAGTTGTTCAACGAGGGCACGCTTTACTACTTCAGGTATCTGCATCTTTTCGCTCTCAAGGACTGGCAGCGTACGGTGCGCGACACCGACAGGAACCTGCAGCTCTTCGATTTTGTCAACCGTCATGCGGCGCGCGAGGAAGACCGCCAGAACATGGAGAAGTGGCGTCCGTACATCCTCAGGATGAACGCCATCGCCAGGGCGATGCTCCAATTGGAGGCCCAGAACCACGCCGCGGCGCTGGATGTCTTGCGGGAGGCGATCCGCAAGATCGAAGTCCTGCCTGAGCTGGACGAAGACACGTTCAAGTTTGAGCGCTACCGTTCGCTGGCGGCTTTGCGGGAACTGGCCGAAGAGCTGGAAAAGAACAGGCCGCTCTCCGAGACCGAGCGGCTGGAACGGAAACTGCGCCAGGCGGTCGCGGCCCAGGACTTCGAGCGCGCCGCGCAGTTGCGGGACAAGATCAGGGAACTGAAGAAGCGGGAGGAACACTGATTTGTTTTTCTACACCCTCTCCCACGTGGGGAGAGGGCCGACGTGAGCGAAGCGAACGCGGGGTGAGGGGGCGAGTAGGAGCGTGGAGCGGCCCCCTCACCCGGCGCTAAAGCGCCACCCTCTCCCCACAGGGGAGAGGGTAACGGTTACGGTTTTTCTGCACCCTCTTTCCCCTTTGAAGACATAGGCAAAGAGGGGCCAGATCTTTCCGTAGGCATTGCCCTTTTGGCCCGGCAGGTGCTATAATTATAAGGGCCAGGCGCCGTTGGGGGCAAAACGGCGTGCCAGGGTGCGTTGGGGGACAGCAGGGGTAGAGGTGCGGGATGTCACCTGAGCAAGAACCCCAAAAACCGGTGTCGCGGCGCTTCGATCCTTTCGCCGTGGAACCGCATGCGGGCCAGGGAAGCCGGTCGTGGTTCTGGGCCATGACGATCCAGGCGCTCTGCACCTGCGCGCTGCTGGGCCTCTTGGCCTGTGCCGAGGGCAAGCGCTGGGAAATCCATGCCCGGTTCATCGTGCTCATTGGCGTCGTCGGCACCTGGAGCCTGGCACTGCGGACCATTCGTGAACGCCTGCTGGAGCTGATGCGCCATTGGCAGCGGGCCTCGCGCGGCCTGTTGCGCAAGGCGTCCGAGAGCGGCAGGCATCTGCTTCCCGTGCCGCTGCACAGCACGCAGGACCAGTACATCAAGGCTTGCATCTGGCGCCTGCGCATTATCGCGGCTGGCATCACGATCCCGTTCTTCGTCATGCCCTTTGTGTGGTCGTTCATCTCGGTGGTCCTGGCCTTGACCGTGGAGCCGCTGACCCAGGATTACTGGGAAGGCGTAGCGCTGTTCATGATGGTCAGCGCCTTTGTGGTCGCAGGCTATTTCCACTGGGCCATTTTGCCGCTGCCCGCGCGGGTGCGCACGAACGGTGCGCGGCGGTGGAGCCGCAGATCAGTCTGAAACCACGGATGTCAGCCCAGCACTTCGGGCATGGCATAGCCCCCCGGCCCTTGTTTCAACAATTTCAGCGGCACATCGCGCCGCTCCAGACGCAGGAAGATCCCCCAGGCCAGGCCGCTGTTCGATCCGAGTGCGGCGAGAATCTCGTGCTCACCGGGGTCCGCTGCCCATCTGATCCGCGCGTCGCCGCAGACCGCCGGATTGATGCCCTCCGGGTCGTGCAGTTCCTCGCGCCCGTCCAACCAGACCTTGAGCGGGCCATCGTAGCCCAGGTCCACGATGAGCTGCATGGGTTCGGAGCAGCGAATCCGGCAGCCGTAATAGACCAGCAAGTCCTCCGGCGCGCGCGCGGCCAGTTCCGGATGCCTGCTGCAGAAGTCGCCGTCGAAGGCCCTCATCTCAAGCTGCAGCGCACTCAGGTCCTGCGGATATGGCAACTCGTGGAGCTTGCCTGCTGACGGCAGCAAGGGGCTGACGCGCAGCTTGTTGATGCACGGCGTCAGCGCGACCGGCTTGCCCAGCGGGACCGGGCCAAAGACGGGGAGCGAGCGCCCCGCCGAATCCGTCACGTTGCAGTAGGGCGAGAAGCCGTAACCGTAGGAGAGCATGTACTTGTTCAGATCGGGCGCCGGATGCACGGTGCGCAGCCGTGCCTTCTGGCTCTCAAGCGCGATCTGGAAGATTCCGCGTGTAGGCCGCGGGTTGAGCAGCTCGAAGCCTTCGGGGCGGCCGGCGGCTTCGAGCCGCCCCATCACGTTGGCGAATTCGACGAGCACCTCGCCAGTGCCGCTCTGCGGGTCGCGTACGATGCTTATCTTCCTCAATTCGATGGGCGGCAGCCCCGCCTTATGGCCCTCGCGGAGGACGTGCATGGCCTGGGCCATGCGCCGCCCCAGCCGGCACTGGCTGCTGCCGCCAATGTGGATGCCATCATCCAGTTCCAGGTCAATTGCCGGGACTACGGCGAGGCGGGGAACAGTGCGCGGGAGCTTGCGCTGCTGCTCCTGCACCGAGTTCCAATGGGCCGGGCCGTCCACGGAGCCGTGGACACGAGCGATCTGCACGATCGCCACAGGCAGCGCGGGGTCGCCCGTGTCGCGCCGGAAAGCGCTCACTAATCTCTTCATGCGCGCGGTGTAAAGCGGCACGGCGTCCGGCGCGGTGTCGCTGCAGCCTTGATACCAGGCCAGCCCCGCGACGCGCCCGCCGTTCTTCTTCAAGCGCCGCATGGCCGCGCCGTAAAGGCTCTTGCCGCCCTCGCCTTTCAACGCCGGGTCCCACTGCGCCATGCTGGTGCCGCCGTGCGCACAGGCGAGCAGCCCCTGGGGCACGCCTGTCCGGCGGTGCAGTTCCTTGCCGAATGAGACCCCAGGCCCCGTGCCGGTGAA
>JBEKKG010000680.1:0-4594 GCA_050010835.1 Planctomycetota bacterium | reverse complement strand
CCATCAAGGCCTTGACGACCTTTGATCCAGTAGTGCCGGAGGCCAAGCGCCTCTACGTCTGCGCGAGTGACGGCCGCGACCTGGGCAAGGGAGCCTTGGTGGAAGCGTCCGTGCGGCAGGAGTTGTGGCAGTCGAAAGGCGCGCACATCCGCGTGCGCGGCCTGCGCTTCCGCTACGCGGCCAATGCCGCGCAACAGGCCGCGGCGCAGTTCAGCGGCCAGTACGGGGTGCTCGAGGACTGCGTGTTCGAGCAGACAAATTCGAGCGGCGCGGCGTTCACAGGGGAGAACATCGTGGTGCGGCGCTGCGTCTTCCAGGACAACGGGCAGCTCGGCTTCGGAGCCCAGCACGCGCACAACCTGCTCCTGACCGGCTGCCTGGTGCGCAACAACAACGTCAAGAATTTCGACCGGGGCTGGGAGGCGGGCGGCGACAAGCTCGTGCTCTGCCGCGGCGCGGTGCTCGAACAGAGCCAATTCCTCGACAACCGCGGCAACGGCGTGTGGTTTGACATCGGCAACGAAGACTGCGTGGTGCGGAACTGTCTTATCGCGGGCAACGAATGCGCCGGCATCTTCTACGAGATCTCTTACGGGCTGCACGCGCACGACAACGTCATCCTCGGCAACGGGTTCGCCGACTACCCGGGCGCGTGGGGGGCGTCGGCGGGCATCGCGGTCTCCAGTTCCCCCAACTGCGTCATCGAACGCAACCTGTTGCTCGGCAACAAGGAAGGCTTCAACTTCCGGGAACAGCAGCGCACGACGCCGCGCATCAGCGACAAGGCCGAGCGCTGGATCTGGAACCATGACGAGACCGTCCGCAACAACGTGCTGGCCTACAACCGCGACGCGCAGGTCTGGGGCTGGTTCGACATCCCGGACGGCCGCCACTGGCCCGCAGCCATGCAGGACCAGGCCGCCGGCGCGGGGAAAGCCAAGGAGGACCTGGCCAGCGACTACCAGGCCAAGAGCAAGGAGGGCGCGCCCATCGGCCTGGACCTGGCCAAGCTCAAGCTGACCTTCGAAAACAACTGCTACCACGCCGAGCGGGGCCAAGGGCTCTTCAACTGGGGGCCGGCGTGGAAGAAGTGCCGCAAATACGACAACCTCGACGACGTGCGGAAGGAGCTGTCGCTGGAAAACGGCGGCCAATGCGCTGAGTTTGCCGCCGCTGATTATCCGGCGCGCGACCTTCGCGTGCCCGCCGGCAGTCCGGCGCTGAAGTTGGGCTGCTACCCGAAGGGCCCGGTTCCCGGCGTGCTGCTGGGGACGTTGGACAAACAGGATCAGGGCACGAAGTGAGGCGGAAGCTGCCATCGCCGGGGATGGACACGGCGCTCACCACGCGCCGTCGAGCCCGCAGTGGTACTCGTGAGCAGCCGGCGAAATGGGAGAGGTCGAGCCGGACGTCTTTCCCACCCATCACGCGGGCGTGATGGCCACTGCTTCTCCCGGGTCCAGGCGCACATGGATCGCACGGCGTGTGACTCTGGCGTCGCGGGGCGGGCGGGAATCGCCCGGATACAGGGGCGTCACCTTCGCGAGGGATATGCCGCGCCAGGAAGGCGGCAGTTCCCAGCGTCTGCTTGACCCGGACTTGCTGTAGGCAATGAGGGTTTGCTTGCGCCAGCCCGCCGGCACACAGAGGTCGTCCCCGTTGACGATCGGGCGTCCGTCTTCCTCGAGGCTGTGCTGACGGTCCTTCACGCGCACGCGGCTGACCAGGTTGCCAGTCAGGTGGACCTCGTAAGCGTCCCGCGAGTGGACGTGCCGGACGATGGCGTGCCGGTTCATGTGCAGCCACGGGACGGTGCGCAGGAAGAAGCGCTCCGCAAAGCGGGCGACGTCGCCGGGGCTGCAGATGTCGTCGTCAATCGAGTAGCCCCAGGCCTCTTCATAGCGGCAGCCGGCTTCGGGCGCGGTGAAGACTCCCGCCCAGGCGGCGCGGTCGGCGTGCTTCTCGTGGCGCACGTTCCAGGCGGGCCCGCCGCCGCAGACGACTGACGGGGGGTACTTCAGCCGGCTGGCCTCATCGAGGTTGAGATGCCAGCCCAGGGGCATCAGGCCGGCATATTCATGGATAAAGAGTTCGCCCGTGACATCCACGCGCCGCGCCCGCCAATACCGCATGATCTCCTGGATCGCCTGGATCTCGTCTTCCAGCGTCACGCCGTGGTACGGGCTGGGCTTGGGGAAAAAGGCATCAATGTGCACGCTGCCGGCAGCGGCGATCGGCAACAGCTCGAGGAAACGGTCAATGCGCTGCTGCGTGCGCCCGGCCGCCCATTCGCGCGCTTTCGACACGCGGTAGCTCTGCTCGCCGTCCCACACGCCGCCTTTCTGGAGCGAGCCGTCCTTTTCGCGGACAAGCAGATCCTTGCGGCGGTACTCTTCCCACAGCGGGCTGTTCTCATACGCGTCGCAGAGGTTGATGTGGGTGCTGACGCAGGCGTTGTGCGCGCGCGCTTCGCGCATCAGCCACAACAGGCTCTGCCGCGCGGAAAGCGTCCCAGGCCGCTTGAGCCGTTCGTTGACCTCGAAGAACGCGGGGTACTTGGAGTCGTGTCCGTCGTATTGCCAGCCGACGAGATAGACGATCTGCTCCAAACCCAGTGTGAGCCGCTCAAGGGCGCGGATGATGCCGAGCGTCTGGTCGAGGCTGCAGTGGATGACGCCGGGTTTCTTGCCCAACAGGATCTTGCAGGTGACGGCCTGATGGTACTGATGCCGGTAAGCTGGTTTCGCCATTGTCCCTCCCTTGGAACGAAATGCGGTTTCAGGACTGCGCGCCGCGGCAGCCCCGTCAGCGGATTCCGAACGCCTTGCGAATCTCGCCCACGACGTGAGCCTGGGCGCCGTTCTTCGAGAACAGGTTCTTGGTCAGCCCGCAGGCAAAGCCGCGTTCCGGTGCAATGGTTCGTATACCCGCGGCCGCCTGAAAACAAGTGAGCGTTAGATGAGACGAACACCTCCTCAAGGCGCTGGGGCCTGTGCTCGATGCCGGGAAGATCGCAGACGTGTTCACAGCCGATGCTCAGCCTGGGCCTTGGTTCTTCGGCAGTACGTGACATCTCGCCCTCTCAGGCTATGCTGTCTACCGCATGAGCTGGCCCGCATCACTCATTTGGCCGCGCGCCATCGCGCACGTTGACCTCGACCAGTTTTACGCCGCCGTCGAAATCCTTGATTTCCCCGAACTGCGCGGCAAACCCGTCATCGTCGGCGGCCAACCCGGCGCGCGCGGCGTCGTCTGCACCGCCAGCTACGAAGCCCGCAAGTTCGGCGTCCATTCCGCCATGCCCAGCACGCAGGCAGCGCGCCTGTGTCCGCAGGCCGTCTGGCGCACGCCGCGCATGGACCGCTATGTTGAAATGTCGCGCCAAGTCCAAGCCGTCTTCGTGCGCTACACCGACCAGATCGAACCGCTCTCGCTCGACGAAGCTTTCCTCGACCTCACCGGCTCGCAAGCGCTTTTCGGCCCCGCCGAGACCATCGGGCGGCGCATCAAGGACGAGATTCTCAAGGAGACGCAGCTCGCCGCCTCGGTGGGCCTGGCGCAGAACAAATCGCTCGCCAAGATCGCCAGCGACCTCCGCAAACCTGACGCCTTCGTCGTCGTCCCGCCCGGCGCGGGCGAAGCCTCCGCGTTCCTCGCGCCGCTGCCTGTCGGCCGCCTCTGGGGGGTCGGCCCCAAGATGGAGGAGCGCCTGCACGAATGGGGCTTGCGCACCGCCGGGGATCTCACCCGCTGCGGCACAGAATTCCTCGCCCGGCGGCTGGGCGCGCGCGGCGCTGAAGAACTCCTCGCGCTGGCCCGCGGCGAAGACGGCCGCCCCGTCGTTTCCGCAGAGGCCCCGCAGTCCGTCAGCCGCGAAACGACATTCGCCGAGGACGTCCACGTTGACGCGGAACTCCAACGCGAACTGCTCGCCTTCGCCGAAGACGTCGCCGCGCGCTTGCGAGCCCAGGGTTTGCAGGCCGGCGGCGTAGCGCTGAAAGTCCGCTTCGGCGATTTCACGACGCTGACCCGCGCCCTGCAACTGGAAGACCCCACCGACCTCGCGGAGACACTTCACCAGGCAGCCGTGCAGCTTCTGCGCACCAAGGTTGCCCGCGAAGGCCGCGGCGTGCGCCTGATCGGCCTGGGCGCGACGCGCCTGGCGCCGCGCGCCAACAGTCCGGCCACGCTCTTCCCCGACGAGAAAGCCCTCAAGCAGCGCCGCGTCGCCGATACGCTCGACCGCCTCCGCGGCCGCTTCGGCGAGGACGCTGTTACGCGCGCGCGGCTGCTGGAAAAGCGCCCGCGCAACACCGGCACCCCCAGCGATACGCCGCGCGAGAAGTAACTCCACGGCGAAAGCTCGGGCCGTCTGTGGCCAGGGCGGCCTGGCCATCGTCGCGGCGCGATACGTTTTACCCTGGATTGTGAACAGGATGCCGCTCGCCGCCGAGCGCTGCCATCAGGCCCGCCAAGGGTGCATGACACTTTAGGCGGGCCGTTGTTTCCCCCTCCCCTTGCGGGAGGGGGTAGGGGGAGGGCCAGAAAGCTCCCTCACCCGGCGTTCGCTTCGCTCACGTCCGCCCTCTCCCGC
>JBEKKG010000679.1:0-5763 GCA_050010835.1 Planctomycetota bacterium | reverse complement strand
CGACGGAGATGTCGTGGCCGTGCATGGCCAGGAACACGGGCGTCGTGAAATGCGGTCCCTCGCGCGCCAGCATATCCTCAATGGCTTTCTTCAGGCGGCGCTTGTTGTAGCGCGCCTCGGGGGCCTGCAAGTCGAACGCCAAATCCTCGCCGGCCAGACCGTCGGCAAAGCGGAAGGGCACTTCGTCGCGTTCGCCCCACACGTAGTCCTTGCCGAAGACGCGGCCCGTCGTCACCGGCCTGTGGACCTGGTAGTACCAGTTATAGCGCGCATACATGGCGAAGCGGCTGGCCAGCACTTGTGTGCCGTCCGGCGCTTGCCAGATCCACTCCGCATCGGCCTCATGGTGTGAGATGCCCCGGTAGAACATCATTTTGCTAAGGCCGAAGTCCGCCAGAATCTGCGGCAACTGCCCCGTTTGTCCCCACGATGACGGGGTGTAAGCCACCGTGCCGCATTTGCCGCCGTACCTGGCGACGGTCTTGCGGCCCCACAGCAGATTGCGGACCAGCGGCTCATGCGAAATGCTGAACGACTCGGCCAGCGTGTAATACGGGCCGAGGACCAGCCGTCCTTCACGCACCAGTCTTTCCACCAGCGGCCGGCGCTCCGGCCTCATCTCCAGGTAGTCATCCACCATTATCGAGTGGCCGTCCATGGTGAACGAATGGTACTGCGGATCCTTGTCCAGGATGTCCAGCGTGACGTCCAGCATGGTCAGCAGCCGCCGGCGCGTCTTCTCGAACGAACGCCTGAACTCCCGGTCCCAATGAGTATTGGAAACGACTTTGATCTGCTTGATGTGCTTGGCATCGGCCCGCATGGCGCGCACTCCTTCTCCGAAGCGTGGTTCGCGAATCGTAAAGGTTGAAGAGTGAAACGCAAGCCGGGAGGCAAGCGCTCTTGAAAGGCCTCGAACGCCACCGCGCTGCCAAGCCCTCACCAGAAGTACACGTGTACAACGTGGGGCTCGATGCCGTTTCCGCCTATGCCGCCGGCGGACAGTACGCTGGCGGCATTATTGTTCCCCGGCGAGCTGCGTGAGCAGTTTTTCGGCACGCTTCGCCGCTGCATTGTCCGGCGCGGACTTGAGCACTTTCTCCAGCGCTGCTTTCGTCTCACTGACATACTGCTTCTTCGCGCGCTTCTCCGCGATCGAGAGAATTGCCAGGATGGCTTCCTGCTTCACGCCGGCATCCTCCAGATACGGAACGATCAGGTCCAGCGCTTGGGGGGCGGCAAGGCTGCTGACAGCCGCCAGCAACAGCCGCTTTTCCTCCGGCCGCTGAATCAGCGGCGCTGCTTCCCGGCACAGCGCCAGCCTCGCTTCGGCAGCAATCTCGCGTTGCGCAGCCATTCCCAGACAACCGCGCAGAGCCAATATCCGGTCTACAGGTTCGGCGGCACTCTTCGCCAGTTCCAGCAGGACCGGCACCGCCTCAGCGGACTTCCACTCACTGAGCACTCGAACTGCGGCCGCATGAACTTCCTTGTTGCCATCATCAACCGCCGCACGAACTGCCTTGAGTGCATCGGCCCCGCCCGCCACGCGCAGCGTTCTCAACAGCGCCGGCTTGGCTTCGGGCGCCGCCTTGCCCAACGCAGCCACCAGTTCCGGCACGCACGCACTCGGATTCTCGGCGCTGCTGCAAATCGCCCCGATTGCCTTCTCGAGCGCTGCGATCTCGCTTGCGCGGGTGTTTGCCGCCAGCTTGGCCAGCAGCCCCGGAAGCTCCGGCATTCCGGCCAGTTCCCCGTAAGTCGTGATGGCCGGCAGCCGCACACCCTCATCCGCAGCATCCATCATCTGGCTCAGCACCGGCAGAGCCGTCATCATTCGCCGCTTACCGACGATCTCCAGCAGCTTCGGCCTCAGCCCCTGGTCTGACGTCCCGAGCGCCTTGATCACCGCATCATCAACATCCGCGCCGCGCAGTCCGGCAAGTCCTGCTCCGGCCGCCTGTGCCACCGCCGCTTCGGGATCCTTGAGCAGTTCGAGCATTGTCGCAGCCGCGCTAACGTCGCCAATCTCGCTCGCCGCCTTGAGCGCCGCCACCCGGGCGGTCTTGTCGCCGGCCTTGGCCAGACTGAGCAGGGCGGGAAGCGCCGCTGCATCCCCGCGCTGGCCCAACACACCGGCGAACAACACCTGCCGCTCAGGCGGCATCTTGCCCAGCTCTTCGGACAGCAGTTTCGCCACTCCCGAATCTGCTTCGAGAGCGATGCGCGCTGCAGCCATGACCAATCCCGGGTTTCCGCTGTGCGCTGCCTCCATAAGCAACGGCAGGCCTTCGTTCTTCCGCATCAGGATTGTGCCGCGCCATGCGGCCGTCCGGACTTGGTGTGGCATTTGGGCCAGGGCTCGCACCGAATCGTAGATAGCGATTGCCTTGTCGGCCTGGCCTCTCGCGGAAGCTGCTTCTGCGCAGCGGAACAGTCCCTCGCACACCGCCATCTGGTTGGCGCCCTGAGCCCCGGCCAAGGCCGCGCCCAGCCCTTTGGCGGCCTCTTCGGTGCCGATTGTTCCCAGAGCACGCGCCGCGGCTTGCGCCACCTGCGCATCGGCGTCCTTCAGCAGGCCGGCCAGGGCGTCAACAGCTTTGGAGTCGCGGCGCGCGCCCAGACTGTCAATCACGCCAACCTGTTGGGTTCCCTTCAGGTTGCCGAGTGCCGTCCGCAGGGCCTCGTCCACTGCGGTTCCGCCGATCTGCTCCAGGCCAAACCGCGCCGCACCGGAGAGCTTCTCATCGCTCAACAGCGCAGCTAACGCCGGCACAGCCTCCGCGGTGCCAACCAGCGCCAGTTCACGGCAGGCATCCGTCTTCTGCAGGACCTCCGCATTGGACTTCAGCACGGCGAGCGCCTTGGCTTCCCGCTCACCGGGCGCTTCATGAGCACACAGCCCGAGGCCGGCGCAAAGCAGGACAACAAGCACACTTCTCTGAATGAGGGTCAGCATTTCATCTCTCCGAAGTTCTCACCGCGCGGTCTCAGACCTTCCACGGCGCGCGCACTGGCCGGGACCTGAAGTGGTTGGCTTCCGCATCGCCCACGAATTCACCTTTGGCCAGATCGAGTTTCAGGCTTCGTTTCAAAATGTCGCAAATGTCCGCTGCATGGCAGATGGCCATCGAGGTGTACATCACCACCGGGTGGGCCACCGTCTGGCGGCGCGACCTGACGCAATCGAAGAAATCCCGCACGTGGTTCGGCGAGCGTTGCGTGCGCGCGAAGTACTCTGCCATGACTTTCTTGTATTCGGCGAAGAGCTTCGGCGAGGAAACATCCGTCTTCGAGTAGCCGTCGGCCGCCGCGGTCCAGCCCTCAGGGCCGTCGAAGCGTTCGCCACACGAGCTGTGCCAGTACTTGCAGGGCTTCCAGCAATCGCCGCCGGGTTCCCTGAAAAGGACCATCTTCACACCATTGGACAACGTGGTATTCATCGCCATGTTGGGGCCGCCGTACTCCAATTCGATTTGGGTGACATTCGTCATGTCCACGCCGGCCAGTGCCTGGGCGACCGTATGCGCGCCCCACATGGCCATATCGGTGGCGAAATCGTAGAAGTTGTACCAGCCGCTGTTCAAGTATCCTTTGTTGTAGGGCCGCCACGGGCACGGCCCCAGCCAGACATCCCAGTCCACTTCCTCCTTGGGCGGTTCGGGTTCCGCCGGCAGCCAGTCGTGCCGCGAACCGCCGCGGTAGCGGCAGTCGGCATAAATGGTGTGAATCTTGCCAAGCCGTCCGGTCCGGGCCATTTCGATCGCGAAGATGTGGTTGGGCTCACTGAGCCGTTGGGCGCCCGTCTGGTAAACCCGGCCGTACCGCCGCGCCGTCTCGATCACCTGCTGGCCTTCCGCAATGGTCAGGCAGGACGGCTTTTCGCAATACACATCCTTGCCTGCCCGCATCGCCATGATCGCAGCGGTCGCATGCCAGCGGTCGCCCGTGGCAGTCAGCACCGCGTCTACGTCAGTCCGCTCGGCCAAAAACTGGCGGATGTCGCCGTAGGTGGCGCAATCCTTGGTGCCGTACTTGGCATCTATGGTCTGCTTGAGCCTTTCGCGCTGGCTCTTGCGGATGTCGCAAACCGCCACAAACTGCACGTCCTGTTCAGCCATCATCCAGCCTAGATCGCTGCTGCCCCGGCCGCCCAAGCCGATCCCGCCCACAGTGATCCGCTCGCTGGGCGCCACCGCCCCGTCGCGCCCCAGTGCCGACGACGGAATGAAGTAAGGCAGCACCAGTGCGCCCGCAGCACTCTTGATGAACCGGCGTCTCGTCGCTTTTGTACCGTGATGATTCATGGCTGCTTCCTCTCGCGGACTTCGCTGTGGCTCAGGGCTCATCCCCGGATTCAGGGCAGGTCAGGAGCCCTTTTCCTGTGGTCTGAACTGCCGTCTCGCCTCCACCGTAACCGTTCGCAGGCTACCGCAGGGTCCAGCAAATGTACCGCGGGCGTCCCGCCCGCCCGTGGCAGGCCGGCAGGGCGCGAGGACGAAGGCGGGCGGGACGCCCGCGGTACGCTCTGGGCCACGCATTTACTGACATGCACCCGTGATTCTCAAGACACTAACCTGCTGCTTTGCGTGAAGCACACGCCCGCGAGAGGAGCAGGCAATTGACAAGCCGCCCTTGCGGCCTTAGAGTCCCCGGGCCATGCCAATCCTGCTAGATTCATTGGATGCCGCGGTAGAGCGAGCGCAAGCGTTGCTGGGCCATGGCCGGAAGATTCTGGGCATTGTCGGCAAGCCTGGCAGCGGAAAATCCACCGTTGCGAAACTCCTATCCGCACGTCTCGGCCCAAGTACACGTGTGGTCCCGATGGACGGCTACCACTTGAGCAACACAGTACTGCGCGAATTGGGCCGTGCTGCAAGAAAAGGCGCTCTGGATACCTTTGACGCTCTCGGCTACACCAAGCTCTTGCGCCGGATCAAGAGTGAACCGCACTCAGTCATTTACTACCCCGTGTTTCATCGCGAGATCGAGGAATCCATCGCCGCAGAAGGTGTTGTATCCCCCGCTGTTGAGCTGGTGATTACTGAAGGGAATTACCTTCTCTATCCGCGGGATGGCTGGGACGGGGCACGCGAAGTTCTGGATGAGAGTTGGTATGTGGACGTGGACGATGAAGTAAGAGTCCAACGGTTGATCCAACGGCGCCAGCACCTTGGCAGCACGCTGGAAGAAGCGATTGCCTGGACAACCGGGAGCGATGAGACCAATGCTCAAGTGATAGGTAAGACCCGCCAATTCGCCGATGCGCTCATTGCCCTTGGTGAGTTGCCCCCTGAAGCGCGCTAGGCCGCCAGGCGCGCACTGCGCTCAAAGCCCTCCGCGAAAGAAATGGATGCGACCATGATGGACGGACTACGGTGTTGCCGATTCATCCCGCTTGTTGCGCTTGGGCTCGTGGCGCTGGTTACAGGCTCGCGCGCGCACGCGGCCGCCCAGCCTGGTCCCGTCCCGGCGCACGCCGATGTTTCCTATGGCCCGAGTGCGCATCAGTTGCTGGGCGGGGAAGGGACGGAGGGGGAATAGGGCTTGCGTTTAGCTTCGGAGGCGATGAGGTGCAGACATGGCTCGATTGGTGCTGGCCGACACCGGACCAAATTCCCCTCCGTCCCCGTTTTACCCGTGCCCGGGTGCATGTCAGCAAATGTACCGCGGGCGTCCCGCCCGCCCGTGGCAGGCCGGCAGGGCGCGAGGACGAAGGCGGGCGGGACGCCCGCGGTACGCTCTGGGCCACGCATTTACTGA
>JBEKKG010000678.1:0-4607 GCA_050010835.1 Planctomycetota bacterium | reverse complement strand
CGCCTTTGAAAACGCTGGCCGGTTTGCCGGCGGGCGCGGCCGCCACCGGCGCGGGAGACAGGCTCCCCGTTGGGCCCGGCGCGGGGACGCCCGAATTTTCCGCCTGCGCCGCGCGCGCGGCCATAAAGGCGCGATAGCACGCGGTCCCGAATGCGGCCGCGCCGGTAAGTCCCAGCAGGCCGAAACCCACTACCTGGCGCCGCGTCATGCCAGACTCGTTCTGCACTTCGTCCGCGGCGGCCTGGGGATTTACGCTCGTGTTCGAGGCCTGATCCATTTCCATCTCCTGAACGCAAAATAGGCGTTCACGCCCACATGCACAACGAAAAGGAACCACAGCGGCAAATCGAACTGCCCGTGGATGATCAGGGCGTTCTCCTTGCTGATGAGCTGCTTGACCTCATACCTGCCGCACATCGCGTACCCGGTAATCAGGTAGCCCAGGATGAAAACAAGCAGCAGCCAGCCCGTCAGCCGGCTGGTCTTCATCAGATAATACCCGGTTGATTTGCGCGCCATGTTCCCCCAGGGATTTTCGATTTTAGATTTTCGATTGCATCGCGGGACGGGTTCAAATCGAAAATCGAAAATCGAAAATCTAAAATCTAAAATCTCCTCCTCCCCGCTATCCATAATACCACGCCGCTGCACAAATTCACCAGCCCAATCAACTCGCACACGGCGTTCACGCCCCAAAGCGGAATGAGCAGCGCGCTGGGCAGGAGCGCGCCCAGGCACGCGCCCAGGAAATCGGCCGTGTAGAGATCGGACGCCGCCGCGCCGCCCGGCAACTCCTTGCGGCCCGCCAGGGTGAACTGCAAGCCCACTGCCGCCGCGATGATGAACGCCAGCAGCACGAACCCGGCGTGCGCCCACGCCGTGCCCGCGCCCAGCGCCCGCAACACCAGCGGCAGCCCCGCGGCCAACAGGGCGATCACAACAGCCAGCCAGGCTACGCCCGCGGTCGTAGGACAGGCATCCTGCCTGTCATCGGTTGTAGCACGGGCCTCTGGCCCGTGCCCTTTCACGGCCTGGAAGGCCGTGCTACTTCTTTTCCCCCACCACGAACCGGCCGCCAGCCCCGCCATGAAGGCGGTGATGATCACGCCCAACTGCTGGTAGACCGAGCCGAAGACTATCTGGAAGCCCATCAACAGCACGAGTTCCAACGCCGACGCCGCAAATCCCGCCGTGAAGATCGCAAAACTCACCGCCCTCATGCGCCAGAAGAAGAGCGCCAGCACCACCGCCAGACAGCCGGCCAGCAGGCCCAGGTGATTCTCGAACTTGCTCATCCAGTGCCTCAAGTGTTCGTAATAAAGCACCGGGCTGAAGTCCTCGTTCAACGCGGCCGGCGTGGCGGCGGCCCGTTCCATGTCGCCCAGCCCGCCAGGTTCAAAGACCGAGCGCAGGTACTGCCGCTTCATCCAGCGCGTCTGCACGCCGGCCCCTTCGATGCGCGAGGCGATGTCCGTGTAAAGCGGGCCTTGCGAGGCCAGATAAGCCACCTTGCTGCCGGGGATGACCATGACGTTCGCGAAGACGGATTTCAGTGTCGCGTGTGTGGTCGCGATCGTGCGCCCCAGCTCCGGGCTGACGTAATCCAGATACTCCCCCGCGGCAAAACCCAGGACGCCGCCGGGAACCAGAATCCTGTTCACCGCCTGGTAGAACTCGCGCGTATAGAGGCGATTGAGCTGCGACGTGGACGGCTCCGGCGCGCCCACGAGCACCACGTCGTAGCGTTCCTGCGTTTCCCTGACGAAGAAGCGGGCGTCGGCGGCGATGACGGAGATGCGCGCGTCCGCGAGGTTTTCGGGGACGAATTTTCGCCCGCATTCCACGGCCAGCGGGTCCAGCTCGACGTAATCCAGGCGCGCCACGCCGTACTTCAGGATTTCCTTGGCCGTCCCCGAAATCCCGCCCGAAAGGAGCAGGACGCGCTGCGCCCGCGGGCGCTGGGCCATAGCGTAATGGATCTTCTCCTCCACTTCCTCGACGTTCTGTGTGGAGAAGCAGAGCACGCCGTTTTCGTAGAAGCTGTACTGCCCCGCGGATTCTGTCACCACCAGCCTGCCGTAGGGCGAGTTTCCCGTGTAGGCAATGGCGGACTCCGGATACTGCCACGCCGTCGTGAGCCTGTCCAGATCGCATAAGGCCAGCGTGGCAGCGAGTCCCAGGGCGGTGAAACCGCAGATGAACGCAGATAAACGCAGATGAAACTTCCTGTGTCTTGTTCCTAATCTGTGTTCATCTGTGTTCATCTGTGGTGGATATGTGCACCCCAAGGCAAGAGCCGCGGCCAGGTTCAAGAACGCCCCCCAGGCCAGAGCGCCAAAAGGCGAGAAGAAATAGACCAGCAGAAAAGTAAACAGCATCCCGCCAAGGATGCTGCCCGCACTGTCCAGGAAATAGACCGTCCCGACGCCGAGCGGCTGGTCCCCTGTCAGCGGAGCCACGCAAGTCAGCGTCAACAGATAGCCGGAGACCAGGCAATACGGGAACAGGACCACGAGGCAGCCGAGCACCGTCTCCACCACGCCGGCTTCCACGCCCCGGATGAGCACCACGTTGCGCAGCGCGCGCAGGAGAAACACGGCCACCAGCGGCCACAGCGCCAGGAGTATCTGTCCCCAGACAAAGACTCCCGTCCCGTTCTTCAGCCGCGCGGCGCTGCGTCCCGCCCACGAACCCAGCCCCATCAGCAGCAGCCAGGCGCCCAGCATGACGCCCAGGCCGAGTTCATTCCCGGAGAAAGCGCTGAGCAACTCGCGCAGGAGCACCAGTTGCGTGACGACCGCGGAGAAGCCCAACGCCAACAGGGCCAGGGAAACGGTGAAGGTTCGTGGATCGTGGACCGTGGATCGTGGATCGTGGACCGTGGATCGTGGATCGTGGACCGTGGATCGGGGTTCGGGGTTCGGGGATCGTGGATCGGGGATCGGGGTTCGTGCTTCGTGGTTAGTCTTGCCACCCGCCACTTGCCACGCACCACGCTCCACCCACTACTTACCCCGCCACACGCCCCGCGCCACGATCCACGAACCACGATCCACGCGCCCCTCGTCCCTATCCCCCCAGTTCTTTCGCGCACTTCTCGAAGTACTCTCTGCACTTGCCCACGTTGTCAATCAGTTCCTGTCCGCTGCTGTATTCGTACTCGATGGAGAAGACGCCCTTGAAGCCCTGGCGCTTCAGCTCGGTGAGCATCCCTTTGACGTCGCCCGCGCCCGTGCCCCACGGGACGTCATGGCCGCCGCCCATCTTGTCGAGGTCTTTGAAATGCAGGGAGACGATCCGGCCTTCGAGCTTCTTCAAGCACTCAATGGGGTTCAGGCCGGAGCGCATCCAGTGGCCCGTGTCGGAGCAGGAGCCTATGTGTTTGGAGAGGTCCTTGCAGCCGGCGAGGACCGTATCGGGGTTCCAGTAATGCGAAGGCTTGGGGTGGTCGTGCAGGGCCAGGTTGATATTGTACTCTTCGCAGAGCTTGTCTATGCCGGGCAGTTTGGCCTCCGGCTCTTCGCTGACGATGGTCTCGATGCCCATCTTCTTGGCGAACTCGAACGTACCCTTGTCGCCGCTCGTGACGCCGATGTTGACAACTTTGACTCCGGCGCTCTGGAGTTTCTGTTTGGTTTCCTCCATAGCTTCCGCTGTCATTCCGGGCCCGATCTTCTGCTCCGACCCAGGCTTCATCTTCTGTCCCGGGAACATCTCGACGTACTTGATCCCGAGTTTCTGAGCGATGTCCACTGTCTCAAAGAACGTGAGCCGGTTGAAAGTCCAGCACTGAATCGAGAGGCGCCAGCCCAACTTCTCGGCTGCGCTGTCCTCAGCCCGCACCCCTGCCCCGATCAACATTGCCGCACATGCGGCCAACATCCCAACTCCAGCGTACTTCTTCATGGTTTTCCCCTTTTGTTTTCCCTGGTAGGCCGGGTTAGCAACCCGACCTACAGTGAATACACCTGCGGCGCACGGTTTTTGAAAAAAAGCTGTCCTTTCAGCCGCGCGCGATATAATTCCCGCCTTTAGCTATCGGTCTTCGGGTGGGAGAACGCGCTATGGCCGAGAACGTCTCTGACGAAGCCTTCGCCCGCGGCGTGCAGCAGGCGGGTGTTGTGTCTTACGATCAGCTTGAAGCCGCGAAGGCCGCGCAGGCGGAAAGCGCGGCCAAAGGTGTCCTCATCTCCCTTGCCGACATGCTTGTGCAGCAGGGCGTCATGGCTCCTGCGACCCGCGAGAACATCGAGAAGAAGCTTCAGGCGCAGCAGCCCGGCGGCACCCGGAAGCTCGGCCAGTATACACTGCTGAAGAAGCTCGGCGAAGGCGGCATGGGCGCGGTCTACCTGGCCGAAGACACGGCCGCGGGCCGCAAGGTTGCAGTGAAGGTCCTGCCCAAAAAGCAGGCCAGCGAGCCGGAGTTCCTCAGCCGTTTCCGCCGTGAGGCGCGAGCTGCCGGCAAGCTCAATCACGAGAACATTGTCTCCGCGCACAACGTCGGCGAGGAGCTGGGACTCCATTTCATCGTCATGGAGTACTGCGAGGGCGAAGCGCTCGACAAGACACTCAAGCGCCAACAGCGCCTCCCTTGCGCCCAGGCCGTC
>JBEKKG010000677.1:0-4613 GCA_050010835.1 Planctomycetota bacterium | reverse complement strand
CCAGCGGTGCGGCCTCAAGAGGCGAGCCAGGCGACATCCGAAGTCACACCCGGAAAAAAGAGGGGCCGGCAAGAGAAGTCAGGCACTGGCCCCACGTGGATTCTCGAGGCTGAGCGTCCGACAGGCTGGGATTTGCCCTCGACAGCCTACAGGGAAAACCGTTCCGATCCGGTGTCCCCAATTTTGTCCGAAACGCTGGCGGCTAGCACCCAAGCACAAGTCATTCTTCTGGGACGTTTGAGTGCGTCTCAGAACCATGCTGGGGACTTCTGTCGAAGAGGCGACCAAGGCGCTGGATGCCGCCGGCGCGGACGTCGTAGGGACCAACTGCGGCAATGGCATAGCGCAGATTACAGAGATAGTGCGCCTGATGCGGCCCCTCACCCGGAAGCCGCTGCTGGCGCGCGCGAATGCCGGATTGCCCGAAAAGGAAGGCAAGAAGTGCGTCTACCACGACGGGCCTGAGTTCATGGCGTCCAAGGTGGGCGAACTGCGCGCCGCCGGCGCCGCAATCATCGGCGGCTGCTGCGGCACGACGCCGGAGCATATCCGGGCCTTCCGCTACGCGATTGATGGGTTGGATATTGGAATCGAAGATGATTGCAGCTGTTGAGGCAGGACAGCCTTTCCAGGCTGTCCGGACAGGCTGGAAAGCCTGTCCTACTGCCCTATTCAACCCGAAACGCTTTTCTTGTATCTGCGTTCATCTGCCGTTCCATTGCTTTTATGGCCGCTCGAACTTCATCGCCGGCTTGCCCATGCGCGAGACGTAAAACACGTTATGCACGGGGTCCCAGGCAAAGTTCACAAACCAACCGTTCTGGGAGAACTCATAGCCGCCCTGCGGCAAGGGCGCGGCCACCTTCCAGCTCTGCCCGCCATCAGTCGTTTCGGCCAAGCCTTCCTTGGTGGCGACGAGTATGTTCTTCTCGTCCTTGCCGAAGTACGGGCCGGCGCCCGCCGCTATGGGACTGCCCTGCACCACCCAGGTCAGGCCTTTGTCTTTGCTGGCCAGCAACCCCTGCGCTGAAGTCCAATAGCCCGCGCCGTTGAAAACCCTGGCCACCAGCCCGGACGGAGCAAGGTCCGAGACCTTCGTCCAGGTTGCGCCGGCGTCGGTGCTGCGCAGAATGCCCGGCTGCTTGTCTTTGGTGGCCACGAAAATCTGCTCGCCGAAAACGCCGACGTTCTTGAAGTTCTTGCAGTCCGCGCCGATCTCCTTGTAAGTCTTGCCCGCGTCCTGGCTGACCAGCGCCAGCCCGCCGGCTTCGTGGCGCACGGCAAAGATGGTCTTGGGCGTCTCCTGGCTCCAGTCCACGGCGGCATTGTCGAAGCCGCGGCTCTTGTCCTTGCAGTCGCTCCAGGTCTTGCCGTTGTCGAGCGTCATGGCGCCGGGGCCGTCGAGCATGAAGCAGGCGGCGCGCTTGCCGTTGGGGTCGAAGTCGAGCGAGTAACTGGTCTCGCAGCGCCCGCCGACTTTGCCGCCGTCCAGCCGCTCGAACGTCTTGCCCAGGTCGGAACTGCGCCAGATGCCTTGCCCGGAGACGAGCATGTAGACGTCGCCGCTGGTGCGGTCGCAGGCGATGCCCGCCGTCAGTCCCGGCCAGGCAATCTTCTGGCCTTCCTTGTTGAGTTGCTCGATGACGCTGTCGCAGATGCTGACCCATTTGCCTTTGTCCGCGGGCGCAGGTTCTGCCGCGAAAGATGCTCTCAGGAAAAGTACCGTTGAGAGCAGAATCAGGCGATGCTTGATGTTCATGGCGTTCTCCTTGCTACTTCCCTATCTCTCCCTCGCCGAGATGCAGCAGATAGCATTTCACCGCACGGATCTTCTCCGCGGCCTCCTTCATCTTGGCCTCGTCGCCATCCATCAGGCCGCGCAACGGGTCGCTGCGATCGTCCTTGTAACTGCCTTCCCAGTCAATCTTGAAATTATTGGGCATGTTTGTCCAGGGATAGATTGACTGCGGGTTGATGAGGAAGCGGTTGAGCCACGGTTCCTTAAGCCGCCGCTTCACGTTGGCCAGGTTGAAGGCCCACTTGGGTTCAGGCGGGTTGCGCTCGCCAAGCGTATGGCAGTTGGTGCAGCCCAACTCGCTGCCCGTCACGACCCGCCGGCCTTGTTCGTAGAGCAGCCTGTCTTCCGCGGTCGCGAGGGGCTGGGGCTGATAGCCGAACGGCTTCTCTCCCGCGTCACAGGCCAGAAACTCGACGAGTTGCGCCGCGTCGTCCGGCAACTCGCTGGCTCGCGGCGCTTCAGGCGGGGGCGACGGTTCCGCCGCCAAGCTCGTCTCTGGCTTGAAAGTGTCTTTCAGAGCCGAGAGACGGCCGGTGGGATAAACAACCTTGCCCTCGGGCGCGCCCCAGAAACTCGGCATGCGGATAGTGAAACCCCAGCGCAGCGTGTGGACGTGGCGCAGGTACTGGTAGAGCCAATCGGGCTGGACGCGGCAGCCTTCAAAGACGAGGCTGGGCGGAGCTTGTTGCGGACCCGCGTTGCGCACGCCGCGTTCTCCTTCCAGCTTGACGATGTGCGGGACAATCGCGCCTTCGCCCTTCGTGAAGCGCACTTTCATTGGAGCAGCTCGCGCGGGCATTTCAGCCAGCAGAATGGGGATAGTCGTCCTCGTCAAGCAGGTCCCCCGTTTGATGTTGAGCATGTCGGGCAGCACCGCCGGCTCGCCCGGGGCGCCTGCGGGCTGCTTGGCGGCATAGCTTAATGAAACCAAGTCTTCGCCGGCGTAGACGTTTTCATCTATTGCTTTGCGGCGGCTTCCGTAGGACAGGCTTTCAGCCTGTCCCACGGCGGCACTGCTTAGTCCGGCAAGGTGGCATGAGGCGCAGTTCAACTCCCGGAAGACGCGGTGTCCGCGGTCAAGGGCGATTTCCCGGTTCGTGGGCTGATGCTGCATCTCCGCGGGTATGGGTTCCAGGATCAGGCTCAAAACATGCGTCACGAGCGCGTCAACCTGGCTGGGCGTCAATTCAAACCACGGCATGTGGAGCCGCTCAAACGGCCTGATTAGATCGAGGCGGCCCAGATCGAACGCGCGCGGCCGGGAAATCTTCGTGCGGATCCAATCCCATTTCGTGTGGGCGCTCGCGCCGCCGGCAAGGGTCTTGCCGAACGCGAACTGGGCGAGGTCCTTGTCCGCTTCGCCTTCCAGGCTGGGGCAAGGGAGCGGCGCGCAGGCGAAGCCCTGAATATTGTGACAGCCGTAACAACCGTGGTGCTGGATAAGGAACTCGCCCGCGCAGAACGCTTTGACGGCGCGGGCCTGGTTCGGCTCGGCGCTGAGAAGTTCCTTGATCTTCACGAACTGCGCTGCGGTCCATTCGCCTGCGTTGTTGTTTTCCCTCTCCCCTTGCGGGAGAGGGTAGGGTAAGGGGTGTTTGACCTTCGTGGCCGCGGAGAAATCGAGCAGTCCCACCGTGTCTTGCAGCAGCGCGGCGAGGCGTTCGCGCGGGACCGTGGTGCTCAGCTTGTCAATGATGAGCGCATCGAAACACTCTTCAGGGAAGGCCTGATAGGCCACGGGTTGCACGCCGCTGCGCATGGTCTGAACGAGGTAGCCGGCGATTGCGGCGGCCTCGGTGTCGCTCAGCCGCAGGTCTGGCATCTTGGTTTCAAGCCAGTAATGCCACGGCCCTTTCAGCCAGGCAAACAGCCAGCGCGGCGAGACCTTATCCCCGATGCGGCTGAGGTCCGGGGCGAAGGCGCTGAGCGTGAAGCGGTCTGCCCCGGCCCTGTCGCGAGTAGCATGGCAGGCCACGCAGCCTACTGCGGCGAAAAGGCTGCGGCCTGCCGCGGCGTCACCCGGCGGCGGTTCGGGCAACGCCTTCTCCCGCAGTTTGCTGGTGACAAAGAGGTAGGTGTTGATGGCTTCGGTTTCAACGGCATCCCGGTCAACCGCCCCGCTGCTCAGTTGCAGCTTGAGCGCTTCGCCGTTGTCGTCCCTGCGGTTCTCCAGCCCCAGGAAGCGCGGCATCGTAGTGCCGGGCCGGAAGTTCGAGGGGTTCAAAGTCCAGCCGATGGACCACTGGAGGCTGAGCTTCTCTCCGATGCGGCGCAGGTCCGGTCCGGTGCGCCCGACCCAGGCCAGATCCTTGTCTCCGTAAAGGCCCACATGGCAGTTGGTGCAGCCGCGGTTGCGGAACAGCTCGCGGCCTTCGTTGAGCCTGGCCGCGGCGGGGATTTCATCCAGCCCGTGATGGCATTTCAGGCAGCTCGCCTCCGTGTATTGCAGCGGCAGCATCTTCTGCTCCCAGGACTCGCAGGGCGCCCAAGCATAAGCGCGCTGCCATTCCAGGGCCTGTTGCGGGCGCTGCGGGCTGTGTGCGGCGCGGCTGAAACTCACGCCCATAGGCCGCCCCAGATGGCAGATCGTGCAGCCGAACGTGCCGTAGGGGTGCTTCGAGTTGGCTGCGACGAAGAGATCGGGCCGCGGATGAGAACGCAGGACGGGATGGAGTTGCGGCGCGGCGCCCGCGCGGTATTGCGGATCCGGATTGTCAATCGCCTGGTGGCAAGTCACGCACCGGTCCACGCGCGGCGTCTTCTCGAAGAACATGTCCACGGGCAAGTTCTTCAGCACCACCTGCTGAATGCGGTG
>JBEKKG010000676.1:0-4637 GCA_050010835.1 Planctomycetota bacterium | reverse complement strand
AGGGCAATTTGGGTTTGAAATCATGCGACCTCCGAGTTCGACAGGGCGGGAGCCAGGACGGCAGCGCTTGAGGCGTAGACTTTGGCTCCGTCGAAGAGCTGGTCATGTTTGAACATGCCGTAGATGGCGTGCAGGAGCTTGCGCATGGTGGCGACCAAGGCCTGCATCTTGATTTTGCCGCGCGCCAGGAGGTGCTCATAGTAGGCGCGCACATGCGGATCATGCCGCACGGCGACCAACGCCGGCATGTAAAGACCGCGCCGCAAATGTTTATTGCCGGCCTTCGAGATGCGGACTTTTTTGTGCACCGAAGTTCCGGAGGTATATTCGCGCGGATCGAGGCCGGCGGAGGCGACCCACTGGCGGACGCCCATGCCCGCGGGCAGGAGGGTGAGCTCGGCCAGGGTATGTACGGCGCTGGTGGCGCCGAAGCCGGGAATGGAGAGCAGCAACTCATAACGGCGCGCCAGCTCCGCATCGGCGAGGATGAACTCCTGGGCGGCGCGGGTGAGACGGTCGATGGCCCGTTGCTGAGTCTGGATGCTGCGCTCGATGTCGCGGCGGACGAGAGCGGGAAGCGCCGCGGAGAGCGAGGCGGCATGACGGCGATTTTTCTCCGCCGCCATCAGGTCGGTGAGGGCTTCCAGACGGCGCGCCACGGCCACCAACTGGAGAGCCGCGGCCGAAGGCGCGCGCCAAGCCTGGAAAGGCATGCGGGCGGCGAACTCGCACAGGACGGTGGCGTCGAGTTGATCGTTCTTGCTGCGCTGCAGCAGGGCTTGAGCGAAGTGGCGCACGGCACGAGGGTTGGCCACCATCACCGCCACGTCCGCTTGGTGCAAGGCCAAGGCCAAGTCTAGGCCGTAGAGTCCGGTCGACTCCATGCAAACGCGCACCGGGCGAGCGGAGCGCTCCAAGAAGCGCAGCACGGCCTGATGACCAGCGGGAGTGTTGGGAAACTCGCGAAGCGGTTCATCGCGGTCTTGACGACGCAGCGCCACGACCAAGATGCCGGAACTGACTTCGATGCCACAAGGGTCGAACGCAGCCAAAGAGTTGTTCATGGGAGCCTCCTTTGATAGGCTGAGGTTTCGGCTCCCCGACCCTGGACCCTCTCCCGTCGGGCTTGCCAATGCAGGCTTCCCCGGCAGCAGACGGGGGCCGCAGATTCTTCCTCGGCTTGGGAGAAGAGGGCGGGGGGCCGATCTACCTAGCAGGCTCTCGGCACGGGGCCGGGCCTCAGCGCAGAGCGGCCTCCCCGAAACCCCAAACACCCATCGGAGAGAGTTTTCTAACATCGCTGGCCAAGATACAAGCGCAGGGCTCGCTCTCAAGCCCGCCAATCTTAATGGCGGGCCGCCTTTCCAGGAGCGCGGGCATTTTCCGCGCCGCGTAGCGCTGACCTTTAGGTCAGCACGGAGGGACATCAGCAAGATGCCGACCCCGCCTCGCGGGGTCGGCGCTACTTGAACTAAGGCCGCGGCGCCTAAAGCACGTCGCGGTGGAAGAGCCGCCCGCCGCGGCGGGCTAGAAGGCGAGCGTTGCGCTACATCTCTCTCGCGTGGATGCCGCCGGAGAAAAGAGCCGGTGCGGGCTGGCCACTGATCGCGTGCGTTTGCCAGCCGATCGCCCCACCTTTCCTTCCGGGATGCAGCGGGCCCACAACTCCTTCCGCCGACAGCCGCAGCACGGCTTCGATTTGCGCTCGACCCAGCACGTCGATCAACTCGTCCGCGGCCAGCTTCGACGGCTCAATCAGTTCCATTATGGGCAGCAGAACTTGACCATTCCTACACAAAATCGCGCCAGCCGCTGGGTGTCATCCTTCTTGGTAACGTGTCAAGGTTTGTTCACGGCGGTTCTCCTTTTTGAAAGATTACCTTAACCTGATTTTTTCCGAGTCGGGCCGACGAATTGTCACCCCACGGCTGACGGGATCTAAGACACCTTTGATCTTCTTCACTGGCAGTTCTGGTGGGGGGAGGGGGTGGGGGCTACTTACCTTAGGCGTTAATAGCACCACAATCACTTGCGAAGTGGCTGTCCCGCCGCTAGTCTATTCACTGTTCCATGCGTTTGAGTATAATTGTGGGCCTGGGGTGAGGGTTACGGGTGGGGGGACCTGAGCCTACCCAGGAGTGTGCCTTAGAACGCAGGCGGGGTGATTTCTCTTTTCACGTTGCTCAAAAGCTTCGAGCAGCCAAGTTAGATCAAGCCTTGTAGGATGAGATCGGAGCCTGTGTCATGTTGTCCCAAGACCAGTCCGCCGGACTAGAGGCAGGGGCGCCGGATCGAGAGTATTTCCTGGCGTACGCGTGTCTGGTGCTCGGTTTCGCCTGCATTATTACCGGCTACCTCGATCCTGCAGTTCTTGGGAAGCATGCTAGCCTTAGCCGGCTGCTGATTTTCGCATACTTCACGTACGGCCTATTGAATCTGACCTTTGTCCTGGTAGGCAGGGACTACCATTTGATGCGGAAATTGTGTTCGCAGGTCGCGGGCATAGTCTTAGCGTCCCTCATCATTACGTTTACAGGCGGAGCCCACAGCCCATTTCTCACACTTTATTTCTTTTCACTTCTTGCTGCAGCAAGTCGCTGGGGTGTTTCTGGAACTCTTCCGACGGCCTGCGTGTGCATGTTTATTCTGTTGTTAGATTCGTTCGCCCCTTCCTCATGGGCAGATCGCATGCGGCACTTGACTAATGAAAGCACTTATTTCAATGGGATCATGGCCTTGCTGGTCTTGTCGGCATACCTCCTCGGCTTGCTGATGCAAAGAGAGAAGAAACGGTATGCGGACGCAGTGGTCATCACTCGGCTCATCAGAGGGGCGCTTCCCGAATCAAGCTTAAGAGCGACCATGGGGACCATTCTGCAGTTGCTGCGCGAACACTTTGACGCCGACCAGGTACGGCTGGTGATGCAGGAAATAAGAGGTGAGCAGGCCTTTGCATGGGAAGCAAGGCGCCCGATAGGGAAAGACGCAAACGGAGTTCAGTCCTGGAAGCTCATAGGCTCAGCACGACAGGCAAGCTTCGCTGCACCACCGGAAAGAATCCGGCGCTTGCTCGGATTGCGCCGTGTTGGAGGGGATGACAGGCTTCATACCGCGGTCTTGTCGAGGCAGAAGGGCGGATCGCAAAGCGCCCTGACCTCGGTGCTTGCGTGGTTTCTTCCCCCCACCCAATACTACGACGAGCTCTATGACATGCGGATTGTGAGCGAGCAGCACCTGCAGTTTGGGGGCTTTTGCGCGCTCCTAGTCACCTCGTTCTCCTTTGGGGGAAAATGGTTTGGGCGCCTTACGGTTTACAGCCCTCACAAGGCACGGGACCGAAGAGGTAATGCCCGGTTTCTTGCGGCTTTAGTCCGCGAAGTCGGCCCCGCCGTGTACAATAAATACCTCGTGGGGCGCTTGCGTTCACGGGCACAGGCCATGGAGCGGACGCGTCTAGCGCAGGAGCTTCACGACGGGGTTATTCAGTCGCTGATGGGGATAGAAATGCAGATTGATCTCTTGCGACGAACACAAGAGGTTTCCTGCACCCCGTCAAGTCCGATTCTGGAGTTGCGTCGCCTGCAAGAGATTCTTCACAACGAGATTGCGGAATTGCGGGAGGAAATGCAGCGAGTGAGGCCGCTTGAGGTTGAGCCCGGCCGCCTTTTGGACTGCATGGCGGGGACGGTGGATAGGTTTCGGCGCGACCTGGGCATTTCCGCCAGTTTTGTCGCGGAATCCCAAGAGGTTTCCTTGCCTCCGCGGGTTTGCACTGAGCTGGTTCGAATCGTACAAGAGGCATTGGCGAATGTCCGAAAGCACAGCGGAGCCCACAAGGTGCTAGTGCGCTTTGCCCGGGGGAATGGGCACTGGAAGCTGTGCGTAGAGGATGATGGCCAGGGCTTCGGGTTTACAGGCCGTTTGTCGTCCGCCGACCTCGAGGCTTCGTCCCAATGCCCTTTGGTTATCAAAGAACGTGTACGCTCGATTGGCGGAGAACTCATGATAGAATCGGTTCAAGGATCTGGTACACGATTAGAGATTTTGGTCCCGTTGAGCGCCAATGGATGAGTCCCCTGCCGGTATTGATATTGTCATTTCGGATGACCATCCTATATTTCGGGAAGGTTTGCGGAAGCTGCTGGAAGCTGAACCGGGGTTGCGGGTTGTCGGCGAAGCTGCTGATGGTGAAGAAACTGTAAAGCTGGTTTGCCAGCTCAAGCCGAAGGTCCTCCTGCTGGATATCGCGATGCCCAGGGTAACCGGCCTCGAGGCCCTTCGAGAGCTGAGCAAGCTGGGGACTCAGACCCATATCATCGTACTGACGGCGGCCATCGAAAAGGAGCAGGTCGTTGAGGTGCTGCAGTTGGGGGCTCATGGCATCGTGCTGAAGCACTCGACACTACAGCTTCTTCTCAAGTGCATTCGTTGCGTGAGCGATGGCCAGTATTGGGTTGGCCAAGAAAGTGTTTCAGACCTAATCCAGGCACTTCGCCGGATGATGCCTCAAAACCGCACCTCAGAAGCCAGTCGAGACTTCGGCCTTACCGCCCGTGAGGTGCAAGTCATAGCACTCATCGTTGCGGGGTATACGAACAAGGATCTTGCGCGGCAGCTAGGCATCAGTGAGCACACTG
>JBEKKG010000675.1:0-4669 GCA_050010835.1 Planctomycetota bacterium | reverse complement strand
AGGGACAGGCACGCTGCTCCCTGGGGACATCATCACCTTCTCCGGGCACGCGACGGCCTACGCAGTCGAGACTTTCGACGGAACGACCATCGCTCTGTACAAGCAGAACGGGTTGACGAATGCAGTGGCCAACGGCGAGACCGTAACTCTGACGCCGTCCCACAAGGTCAATCTGGGACTCGACACGCGCGCCATCGGCCTGGTCATGCGCGTGCCGCCCAACGAGATCGAAGGGGCCGAAGAGTACGGTTCCAGCGAAGTGATGATTGATCCGCTCACCGGCATCCCCCTGAAGCTCTACAAACTTCCGGGCTACCACATGGCGCAATGGGAGTTGAGCATCCTCTACGGGTGCGAACTCATTGACGATCGGCTTGCTACACGCCTGGCGGGCTGAGGAATCCGTGAACAGTTGGTCTGGCCATCTGTGTAGGGCAGGCATCCTGCCTGCCTGGACAGGCGGGACGCCTGTCCTACAGGCGAAGCAAAACAACGAGGAACGGCAGCATGAAACGACACTTTGCGAAACTTCTGGCCGCCGCTGCAATCGTGGCGGCTGTTCTCATCCTGGCTGTCGGGAGCGCGCGCTCGGACTTTGTGGCCTCGGGTCCGGGCGCCGTGCTCTCGGTCAGCACTAACGGCAACGTGGTGTACCTGCCGGCGCAGAAAGGCGGCAGCCTCTACAACACGGCGCCCGTAACGGTCTACGTCGGCTGGGACGTGCTGAGCGTCAATGCCAACCAGACCCCCGGCGACAATAAGAACTTTTTCGCGCCGGGAACCACCATTCGCATCCCGGCGCGCGTCAAGAAGTTCGTGCTGTGCACCGCCGGCGACGGCGCAGGGGTTGTGCAATACCTCGAACCGTAAAGTAGGACAGCCTTTCCAGGCTGTCGGGGTAGGACAGCCTTTCCAGGCTGTCCGGACAGGCTGGAAAGCCTGTCCTACCGCGAGGGCACGCGACATGCAGGAAAAACTCCCCACTTGGGCACGCCTGGCGCTTTGCGCCACGGGCACACTGTTGCTGGCGATCCTCGGTTGGATCGTCGCGGATGTGACGGTGCGGGCGGCGGCGCTTGAAAACCGCACCAATGCTTTGGAACAGAAGACCGCGGCGCAAAGTGTGGAATGCCGGGACCTGCGTGACGACGTCAAGTACATCCGGCAGCAGGTGGATACCTTAGTCGGTCGCACAATCGGGACCGCTGATAAACACAGGTGATCTGAAAAAGGGCAGTGGTTCTTGGGCAATAGTAAGGCCTTGGAAACCGGAAACGAAAGGGGCTTTAAGATGTTGACTTCGTGGAAAACTACCGTTTGCGGGATCCTTGCCGCGGTGGCTTATGCCGCTCAAACCGCGGATTGGACCAACTGGAAGACGTTCGCCGTTTCCGGCGCGCTGGCCGCGCTGGGATTCATGGCGAAGGACCACAACGTAACGGGCGGAACGGTGCAGCAGTAGCGCAATCCTCTGGATTGCGCCGCAAGCCGGAGGCTTGCGCCACGACGAACCGGAAATGACGATCCCCGAGGGCTGGTACTGCTGGCCCGATCCGGGGACCAGCGAGGAGGGAGTGAACGATGCGCAACGTATTTGTGGCAGCAATGTGTAGTGTGATCCTGGCATTCATCGCAGTGGGTTGCACGGCGCCTGCGCAGGCCGAATTAGCGGCGGATGTCGCAGTCATCAAAACCGACCTGCAGGAGGGCTCAGCGATCGCCGCCCAGGTGATGCCCGCTGTGTCACAGATCGTCAATGCCGCCGCGCCGGGTACGAGCGTGAGCAAGGCCGTGGCAAAGGCGACGGTACAAGTGCAACACGTAAATGGGGCGGTGCAGAAGGTGACGATCAATCTGCCGGGCACGGGAGCGCCGCAGCCCACTGCGGCCCCTCTCCCTGCCGCGCAGGTCGTACCAGTTCCCGGGCAATAGCCGCAGTGGGCTGCGGCGCTCCCGCCCAACCCCGGCATCAGTGCGCCGGGGTTTGGGCGTCAGAGGGTGGGACGTGACTGAGATAGGGCTAGTCAAACTGGCGTTAGCGAAGGAGATCAAGATGACAGCAAAAGTGAAAGCGGCTTTGGACGCTGCAAACGCAACCCTGACGGAGCATGTGCGGATCAATGCGCAGCTCACCAGCGACAACGCGGCGCTGCGGCAGGAAGCCGCAAACCGTGGCTCCGATGACGCGGCACTGATTGCCGCATTGAATGCGATGGCCGCGCAGCGGCCGGCGGCGGAGCCTGTGGTGAAGGCGCCGTAGCATGAGCGTCTCGCTCATGCTCACGGGCGGGACGCCCGTGTTACGGAGGATACCGTGGAGCAGCTTGGCATCATCATCGGTACGATCCTGGGCGCTGCGCTCAAACAGTGCGCGCCTGTATTGGCCGACATCCTTGCGAAGGGGATTCACAATGCGTTCACTGATACTGCTGAGGATAGCAAGCCTGATCCTGCTCTTGCTGAGCGTCTGCACCAGCGGTTGCGGGACGCGGGTTGTGTACCTCCAGCCGGGGGAGCCGGTGCGTCTGGCGGAGCCGGTGCAGGCAAAGGTCTGGGTGCCTGACAAAAGCGGAGTGCAGGTCAAAAGCGACAATGCAGTGGAGGTCCCGGAAGGGTGGTACGTGCTGCCGGACCCGGGTTTGAAGTGATGACAGCGTCCACAGCACAGACATAGAGAACGGCTTCTCTATAGTTCCTTTCCTCTCTGGGTTTCGGCGTGTCTGCGGCAGAAGGGAGTGCCCATGCTGACAGCTTCCCAAGTCACTCAAGTATTCAAGATCTTCGGCATACCGCAAAGCGGCACGGGCGCAGTGGTCTTCACGGACCTGGCGCCGCGCGGGACCGTAGTGAGTACCTTTGACATGTCCCAGCCCGCGGCCCGGCTGGGCGTGATCCTCGGCAGCCTGACTCCCGAGCAGGAAGCGGAGGCCGCCGCGCTGCTGGAGGAGTGGGCTAACGTCACGGACTATTCGGAAGTGCGCGTGAACTCCGAAGGGCGGGGTGCGGACCGCGCCCAGGGCCGTTTGGCCGACGACCAGGTGCGCCGGCAGAACATCCGCCTCGCGCTGGGCAATGTGTTGGGCTTCTATGCGCCTCCGGGAGGTTTCGCGGCCGTTGCCGCGCAGACCGCGGGCGCGGGCGAACACAGGTTGATACGATGACTGCATTTGAACGCCTTGCCAAGGCCCGCGGAGAGGTGGCGCTGGCTCTGGCGCGCAGGCTGGGAGTAACCATCTCCTTGTCTCATCGCGGCGCGCCGCCAGTGACGCTCTTTGCCCGGGTGCTGGAACAGTCTCTGCTCCGGCTCGATCAGGGGAGTATCGTGGCCGAGGTGCGGACGATCACCTTCGAGCTTGCCGTGCAGGACGGCTTTCCGCGCGCGCAACAAGGTCTCGAGCCCATCACCGTTGGGGATGCAATCGTCTACCGCGAGCGGACCCACGCAGTCAGCGGACCCGTGCGCAAGGACAGAGGCGGCTGGATCTACACGGTGCTGGCCGTAGAGCACAAGCGTCTGGCCAGCGGGGGATAGAGGTGAGTCATGGTGTATGCGCAGCTCAAGACCGTGGACCGCGTGGCCGCAATTGCAGCGGGCCTGGCAGCCATCGGCGCGTCCAGGGTTCAGAAAGGCTACACGAACTACGCCGCCAGCAGCGACTGGGAGCAGGAGGTCGGGGCGCTTACTCCCGAAGTGCAAGGTTTCTTCTCCTGTTGGCTGCAAAGCTGCGACAACCTCTCCCAGAATGAAGCCGGGCAGTTCAATCTCTCCGGCGAACTGGCTGTGTACGTTCCCAAGGACCTCAGCAGCAGCTTGAGCAATGCTTGGACCCTGGCCCTGGATCTTGCGGCGCAACTGTTGGACCAGGGGAACTACCAGGAAGGGGAACTGCGGCCGCGCAGCATTTCCGTGCACTTGCTGAAAGTGTTAGGCGACACCCCTGGCGTGTGCATCTTCGATTTTGGCGCGCACGGCAAGGGCAAGATGGAGTTCGTGGTCTGAATTCGCCCGTGTGTCTCGAGGGCACGCCAACAGTTGGCGGCGGCGGATCAGGTTCTGTGGCTCAAACACGTAGTAGACAGTAGGAGGATTCACTCATGGCTGGTGTCACCACAACGATCTACTGCAAAAGTGTCGGGAGTTACTCGGCTGCGGCGGGCGGCACGATTCAATTGGACTTTACGCACGCGGGGCGCTGCGTAGAAGATCGTGTTGCGGACCAAATGTATCCGACCTTCACCGCAGTCGTGGACAAGTTCCTGGAAGTCACCGTGCACCTGCGGGACCTGTCCATTTCCAAAGCCCTCGCCCTCGGCACTGCCGCCGCCGATCTGGCGTGCACGCTGGCCGGCGCGGCGGATGTCACGATCACCTTCGCCAAAATGAAGCTGCAGCGCGTGGAGGGCGGCCAGAGCAGGGCCCACGCAGGGGAACTGCGCCTGGTCTTCCGCCACGAATCCGCCGACGGCAGCACAGCGCCGGTAAGCTAGGACCAGTAGGACAGCCATTCCAGGCTGTCCGGACAGGCTGGAAAGCCTGTCCTACCGTTCCCTACTCAGGATTCAGAACGAGGGACTCACCATGAGCGACTCAGAACTCGCGGCGTACTGCGCGTACATGCGCGCGCATCTCCGGGCGTCGGACGCACGCACTGTAGACGCGTTAAGCAAC
>JBEKKG010000674.1:0-4670 GCA_050010835.1 Planctomycetota bacterium | reverse complement strand
GCCCGCGGTACATTTGCTGACATGCACCCTTGAGACTTGAGGCTTGAGGCTTTAGGCTATTGGCCATGTGCCACAATCAGCATAAACCCTCATTCAGCACCAGCATCTTCCTGGCCTGCTGGTTTTTAGCGCCGGCACTCGTTTGGGCTGCGCAGGACACGGACGCTTCACCCATGCAATCCCAGAACTCCTTCCGACAGATTCAACCCGGCCTTTTCGTCTGGACAGACACCTGCAACGTTTACGTCCTCAAGGACGGCGACGCGGCGCTGCTGGTTGACCTCGGCGACGGCAGCGTCCTGGGGCATCTGAAGGATCTTGGTGTGGCGCGTGTCGAGTGGGTCCTGTTCACGCATCATCACCGCGAGCAGTGCCAAGGGTACCCGCGCCTCAAGGAATGGAACGCGAAAGTTGGCGGGCCGGAAAGCGAACGCGCGTTGTTCGAGCGGCCTGCATCCTTCCGTAAAATGCACCCGAACCTGGGTGACGCCTTCACGGTCCACGGCGCGAGTTACGTGCGTCCGCCGGCGGAGCCAGTCCTGCTCGATCGCGGGTTCAAAGCCATGGATGACTTCTACTGGCACGGGAATGAAATTCGCTGCGTGGACACCCGCGGCAACAGTCCCGGCTCCATGTCCTATCTGCTCAAGCGCGGCGACAGTTGGCTGGCTTTCAGCGGCGACGTGATGCTCGACGGCGCCAGGATGCACACCTGGTTCGACACGGAATGGGATTACGGCTTCGGCGCGGGCATTTTTGCCCTGCACAACAGCGCCAGCCTGCTGGAGTGTTACAGTCCGGCGCTGCTGCTCCCTGCACACGGGCCGGCCGTGAAAGACCCGCGCGGGCAGCTCAGGGAATACCAGAAGAAACTGCGCAAACTGGCCGGCCTGCTCGTGCGCGGCTACGAAGAGAAAACCTACGCCGCGTCCACGCAGGATGTGGTCTCCAAGCCCACTTCCGTGCCGCATCTATGGCAGGTGACGCCGCACCTCTACAAATTCAAAGGCCCGGACTTCTGGCCCAACTTCACCCTGCTGCTGGCGGACAGCGGGCACGCTCTGGCCGTGGACTGCGGCCTTTTCGACAAGCCGTTCCTCGACAGGACGCTCACGCTGGCCAAGGAACGCCTGGGCCTGAAGCAGATTGACGCCGTGATCGTCACCCACATGCACGGCGACCACGCGCTGGAGGCCCCGCACCTGCGCGAGAAGTGGGGCGCGAAGCTCTGGACGCTCGCCGAAGTGGCCGAACAGTTCCAGTTCCCGGAGCGTTTTGACTATGCGGCCGCAATCCAGAGTTACGGCACGGGCATCGAAAGCATCGTCTTCGATCGCACTTTCCAGAGGCACGAGACGTTCGACTGGGAAGGCTACAAACTGACCGTGGACTGGATGCCGGGGCAGACGGAGTTTGCGTTATGCTTGCAGGGGATGATTGACGGGCGCCGCGTGGCGTTCACGGGGGACAACGTCTTCGGCGACCCCGCCAGCCCCACTCAGACAGGCCACGAAGCCATGGTGGCGCGCACCAGCGGCATCCTCGAAGAAGGCTACATCTACGCGGCCGAGTATCTGTACGCGCTCAAACCCGATCTCCTCATCGGCGGGCATTCCTTTGTCATGGACCAGCCGCGGGAGCTCATCAAGCGCTTCCGCCACTGGGCTTACGCGATGCGCGAGTCTTTCCAGGAACTGAGCAGCAAGGATGATTACCGCTACTGGTTCGATCCCTACTGGGTGCGGGCCGAGCCGTATCGCGTGACCGCCGCGCCAGGCCAGGCCGTAGACCTCAAGCTGCGCCTGCGCAACTTCAGCGCCCAGCGGCAGCGGTGCGAGATCGCGCTCCATACTCCGCCCGGGATCACCGCGGAGCCTGCGGCCGTGGAAGGCGCGGTTGAGCCGGAGAGCACTCTCAAGCTCCCTCTGCGCCTGCGCTGCGCTGCGGCCGCGCAGCCCGGAGTGCATATTGTCCCGTTGGACATGACGATTGACGGCCAGCGTTACGGCGAGTGGTTCGACTTCATCCTGGAAGTCTTGAAGAGGTAGGACAGCCTTTCCAGGCTGTCCGGACAGGCTGGAAAGCCTGTCCTACCGGCATACTGGAAAGCCTGTCCTACGGCACCATCGCGTGACCCCACGAGAGCGTATGCGCGTCCTTGAGCCCGGTTTTGACACCGGGCACCAGGCCGGCCTGGACCAAAGTCGCGAACTGGAAGTACACCGCGTCCATGTCCGAATGCGTCCCGGGATAGTGGCCGAAGCCGCCGTCGTTGTTGCGGCAGCTCAGAGCCCAGCCTGCCGCGCGCGCGATGGCTTCCTGGCAGCGCGGAGCGCCGCCGCCCAACTGCCGCAGGATGAATACGGCGTCGAAGCACGCATGCACGTCCCAGTTCGGATCAAAAAAGTTCCAACCGCCAGCGCTCGTCTGGTCCTTCAAAGTGCGTTCCACCATCTGGGCGGCGCGGGGCGTGTCCTGGCCCACCAGCCTGTAGAAGTGCGCGGCATGAAAGGCCGCGGCCACGTGGTTCTGCAAGTAGCCGTCCGGGGTTTGGCTGGTGAGGATATGCTTAGAGATGGCCTCCCGGTAAGCTTCGGGGAAAGGCTGCTCCAGCGCCGCGTAGAACAGGGGAAAGAAACTGGTCGTATACCAAGGCAGCTTCTTGTGCGCGCCGCCTTCGAAAAAGCGCTGCATCACCGGGGCCGGATCGCAGCGCGGCTTCTTCCCGAGCGCTCGCAAGGCCACAATCCCTTGGGTCGTATTGTAGAGAACGGCCAGCGCGTCCGTGGGTTGCATCTTGCCGCCGTGGTTGACGAAGCTGCCGTCCGGCTGCTGGTGCCTCTGGACGAAGGCGGCGGATTCATCTGCCTGGGGCAGTTTCAGTCCCACAGTCTTGGCTAACACTGCGGCATAAGTGACACCCGCAAGGTCGCTCAAGCCGGTGTCCGAATTCCCCTGGTAAGCCGGATCGGGAGAAGGCGCGTAGCCGCCATCGGGGCGCTGGCACTTGCGGATGAAAGCAAACGTTTCGTCTTTGACCGCTTGCCAGTCAACTCGCGCTGCCCGTGCATCTTTGGCGCTATCGTCTGTCACGTGGACACTCCTTCGTAACCGTTCAGTCCCCGAGCCGCGCGCGTAAGCAAGCGGTCATGGGGAGCGCAGCATTACGTGCTATGGGAAGAATGGGAAAAATGGGATTTATGGAACCGCTCCCTTACGGTCGCGGCTCGGATTACGGTCACGGCTCGGATTGCGGTCGTGGCTCGGGCTGAACGGTTACCCTCCTTCCTATCTGTGTTCATCTGTGTTTATCCGTGGCTACTTCATCGCCGGCAAGACTATGCCGCGCAGGATGACCTTCTGGCAGGTGATGAACACAATCGCCGTCGGAATCGAAGCCAATACGAACCCCGCCATAGTGGTCCACGGGTTGCTGGTCCAGAGCTGGAACATCTGGTAGAGCCACACGGAGATGGTCCAGTATTCTTCTTTCTGGCACACCAGCAGGGCCCAATCCCAACTGCAATAAGCGCCCATGAAGGCCCCCAGCGTCATCACGGCCAGAATCGGGGTGCTCATCGGCAGCGTCATGTGCCAGAAAACCTGGAACTCGCTGGCGCCGTCCAGGGCCGCGGCCTCATACAGTTCCCGGGGCAAGCCGTCGAAGAAACCCTTGAGAATGAAGATGCCCATGCCGTTGGCCAGCCCGGGCAGAATCAGCGCCGAGAAGGAATTGAGCAGGCCCAGGTCCTTCATCAGCAGGAAGCCGGGAATGGAGCGCACGGCCGTGGGGAAGGCCATGGTGGCCAGCAGGTACAGCAGGATCTGCTCGGTCCAGGGCAGTTTGAAACGCGACAGCGCGTAAGCGCACAACGGGTTGACCGTCAGCGTGGCGAGAATGGTCAGGACGCAGAGCAGCACTGTGTTGAAGAACGCACGGCCGCGCAGGAACAGGTAGTCCGTCACTGTCTGATAATTCGCCACAATGTCGTGGGTGTAATGGCCCCACTCGTGGTTCGCGAAAGTCACCGTATACGCCTCGGCGAAGGGAATCTCCGCCTGCTCGATGCACTCGAGCTTCCAGCCATAGGCCTCGTTCAGCTTCGCCGGCGAGCCATAAGTGCGCAGCAAGTACTGCTGGTAAGCGGTTTCAGCGCTGTGGAAGACCAGGTTCTCCGGCGGCAGGAGTGCGACAAACTGCTGCCAATCGCTCCCGTGCCCGCGTGCTTCCAGTTTGATCTCGCTGAAGTCCTTGAGGTCCTTCTCAGTCGTCTGGTTGTAGATGCGGATGTCGTTCTTGCAGTTCTTGCGGAAGATCTCCTGGTACTGCTTTTCCAGTTCCGGCGTGACGCGGATTTCGATCAGGCGCCGCGGCCAGTACTCGTGTTGGAAGCCGCGCCAGATTTCCTGGAGTTTCCCGGAGGCGCCGGGAGGCAGAGGAAAAGGCACGTCGTCAAGATGCGCATAGTTTGCCCCGAAGAGCCGGTTGTAGTGCGCGATCGTGAAAGGGTCCTTTTCCGGCAGTCCCAGCCCGGCCTTGATTTTGGGCTGATTGAGGTGCGCGAGCCAAGGTCCCTTCATGGCGAACGGCATGGTGGGGCTGGCCGGGCAGGACTGGCCCACGAATTCCTTGAACAACGCCCACCATTCCGCGTGCTCCGGCCGCACGG
>JBEKKG010000673.1:0-4675 GCA_050010835.1 Planctomycetota bacterium | reverse complement strand
ATCCTATGGCACCGGAGACCCTGCAAAGCTACCACCGCTTCATGCACCAGCACTTCTTTCGCCACGTGAACATCCAGCCGGAGAACATCAACCTGCCCCGCGGCGATCTGCCGCGCGAGGCGCTGGCGCGGCACTGCGAGGAATACGAAGCGCGCATCCGGGCTGCCGGCGGGCTGGATTTCCAATTGCTGGGCATCGGCCGCACCGGGCATATCGGCTTCAATGAACCGGGTTCGCCGGCCGAAGCGCGCACGCGGCTGGCGCGCATCCATCCGTTCACCCGGCGCGACGCGGCGGCGGACTTCTACCGCGAGCAGAACGTGCCGCGCGAGGCCCTCACCATGGGCTGCGCCACGATCCTCGCGGCCCGCGAGATCATCCTCGTGGCCCTGGGCGAGAATAAGGCCGGCATCGTGCAGCGCGCCCTGGAGGGGCCCGAGACCACCGAAGTCCCGGCCTCCCTGCTCCAGCGCCACAAGAATACCACCTTCCACCTCGATATTGACGCCGCGGCCGAGTTGACGCGGGTCAAGACCCCCTGGCTCACTCAGCCGAACTACCCCTTCAGCCAGGCCGACGGGGGCCGCGAGGGCATCCGCGCCTTGATCTGGCTGGCCCAGTACCTCAACAAGCCCATCCTGGACCTCTCCTTTGACGATTACGTGGCCCACGGACTGGCGGGCCTCGCCCCGGCCCGCGATAGCGACAATGTCAACCGCGCCTGTTGCCGCGCTCTGCTGGCGAAAGTCCGGGACAACGAGCAGTTGCCCCACGGGGAGCGGCAGCTTGTCTTCAGCCCGCATCCGGATGACGACGTCATCTCAGCCGGCGGCCTGTTCCGCAAACTCGTCGAGAACGGCAACGAGGTCCACGCGGCATACCAGTCCAGCGGCAACATCGCCGTCTTCGATCACGACGTGCTGCGCTACGTGGACTTCGTGGCCAAGTACTTGGAGGCGCAGCGCCTGCCGCTGGCGGAACATGCGCGGCTGCGCGAGCGGATCGAGGCGTTCCTGGCCTGCAAGAAACCGGCCGAGGTGGACATCCCGGAGGTGGCCAACATCAAGCGCTTCATCCGTGAGTCCGAGGCCGTCAGCGGCGCGATGCACGTCGGCCTGAAGCGCGACCACTGCATCTTCATGAACCTGCCCTTCTACCAGACCGGCGCCATTGAGAAGGACCCGCCCGGCGAGCAGGACGTGCAGCAGACCTGCGAACTGCTGGAGCGGCTCCGGCCCCAGCGCATTTTCGCCGCCGGCGACCTTTCCGACCCCCACGGCACGCACCGCGTCTGCCTGTGGATCGTGCAGCAGGCCGTGCAGCGGCTGCCGCCGGAGCGGCGGCCCGCCGTGTGGCTGTACCGCGGCGCGTGGCAGGAATGGCCGCTCGACCAGGCCGACATCCTCGTGCCGCTGACCGAGCGCGAACTGGCGCTGAAGACCGAAGCGATCTTCAAGCATCAGTCGCAGAAAGACCGCGCCATGTTCCCCGGTCCGGACGAACGCGAATTCTGGCAGCGTGTGGACGACAGGAACACCGGGACCGCACGCCGCTTCTGCCAGTTGGGGCTGCCCTATTACCACGCCCTGGAAGCTTTCGTGGAACAGCAGTGGTGAGGGGTGAGGGGCGAGGGATGAGGGGCGAGGGGTAAGGGGCGAGGGACGAGGGGTAAGAGTTATGCGTGCGCGTTTTGTGCGCTGACATAATTCCCATGCTTCCCATAATTTCCATCAGACATCCCCGCGCGCTTGTTGTGCCATGTCACATGGCACTAAACCTTAACCCCTCGCCCCTCGCCCCTAGCCTCTATTGGGGGTCTTATGCGCAAAATCTACGTGATTGCCAATCCCAAGCGCAAGCCGGACGTGGTCCCGCTCCTGGAGGAACTGCTCCCCTGGATGCGCAAGTGCGCGGACGTCGTCAAGGTGGACAAGGGCGGCGAAAGCGACCTCAGCCACATCCAGGCCGACCTGGTGCTCGTCTTCGGCGGGGACGGCAGCATCCTGAGCGCCGCGCGGCGCTTGCACGGCAACCCGGTCCCCGTCTTCGGCGTGAACGTGGGGCACTTGGGCTTCATGGCGGAAATCTCCGCGGAAGAGCTGCAGAAGACGCTGCCGCAGATCCTGCGCGGCGAGTACGTGCTCTCGCGCCGGATGATGCTGCTGGTGTGCGTCGTGGCGCCCAGCAGGCGGCGCCATAACGGGCACCCGGAGCCGCACGAGTACGTGGCGCTGAACGATGCAGTGATCCAGCGCTTCCCGCGCGCGCGCATGATCAGCGTGGACGTCCGCGTGTCCGGCGAGGAGGTGTCGGTCTATAAGGGCGACGGGCTGATCGTCTCCACGGCCACCGGCTCAACCGCCTACAACCTTTCCGCGGGCGGGCCGATCCTGAGCGAGCGGCTCAAGGCCCTGATCGTCACGCCCATCAGCCCGCACACCCTGGCCAGCCGCCCCATTGTGCTCTCCGGTGAGGAGACTGTCGAGGTCCGTGTGGCCACGCGCACCGGCGAACCCGTGGAACTGGTAGTGGACGGCCAGGTGAGCTGCCCGCTGCCCAGCGGCGCGGTAGTCGAGATCGGCCGCGCCCCCTACGAGTTCAACTTGGTCACCGTGGGACGCAAGGGTCGCTATGAGATCATCCGCGACAAGCTCCACTGGGCGGGCTGGGTCAAGGAACGGTAGACGGAAATTTTCGATTTTCGTAACCGTTCGATCCGAGCCGCGACCGTAAGGGAGCGATTCCATCACTCCCATTCTTCTCATAAGTCCCATAGCACCTGACGCAGCGCGCGCGGCCTGAGCTTGCCTTCCTCAGCAAGTTGCAGCGAATGCGTATACAATTCTTCGCCAGCGGTTTATGTACTTATTGTGCAGCAGGAAGAAGCCCAAACCAAGGCAGAGCCTGCCCCGCCGCAGCCCCGCACCCAGGAGCCGGCAGGGACGGTGACCGTGCGCTCCATGGCGCTGGCCTGCGCGCTGATGCCGGCCCTGGCGCTGTGGACCGTCCTTTCGGAAGAGATCTGGTATTCAAGCCACTCGACAGCCATCTCGCTCTTCTTCCACGTAACCTTCGTGGTGTTCCTGCTGGCCTTGGGCAATCTGGCGGTCAAGAAACGCTGGCCCGCGGCGGCCCTCTCGCCCGGCGAGTTGATGACGATCTACATGATGCTCTCCATCGCCGCCACGTTTTGCAGCCACGACATGTTTCAGATCCTCGTGCCTATGCTCGCCTATCCGGCCCACAAGGCCGACTCAGGCAACCGCTGGCATGAACTGATCCTCCAGCACGTGCCCTCGTGGGCGCTGATGACCGACCCGGATGCCATGCGCGATTTTGAGCTGGGCAACGCCTCGCTGTACCGCTGGAGCATCATCAAAGCCTGGTTGACGCCGCTGGCCTTCTGGGGCGCTTTCGCACTGGTCCTGACTTTCGCCCTGCTGGCCATCAACGTGCTCTTCCGCTTGCCCTGGACGGAGAAAGAACGGCTCAGCTTCCCGGTCATTCAAATCCCGCTGCTGATCGCCTCGGGGCTCTCAGGCCTGCTGAAAAGCAAGCTCTTCTGGACCGGCTTTGTCATTACCGCATTCATCAACACGCTGAACGGGTTCAACTACTTCTACCCGAACATCCCGAAGATCCCCATAGTCGAGGCGTTCAGTTTCAGGGAGTACCTGGTGGAGCGCCCCTGGAACGCGATCGCTGACACTCAGATCAACTTGTATCCTTTCGTCATCGGCCTGGCCTTCTTCCTGCCGACCGACCTGGCCTTTAGCTGCTGGTTCTTCTACATCGTGTTCCTTCTGCAAAGAGTGATTGCTTCCGCCATTGGCGTGAGCGACCTGCCGGGCTTTCCGTTCACCAATGAGCAAGGTGCCGGCGGCTACCTGGCGCTCGGCCTGCTGGCGCTGTGGATTTCGCGGCGGCACCTGCGGGGCGTCTTCCGCACGGCTTTCGGCCGGCCCGGCGGCGTGGACGACAGCCGTGAGCCGATGCGTTATCGCACGGCCCTGGCGGTGTTCGCCTTGTGCTCGGTGGCGCTGATGTATATGGGCAGGCGGCTTGGGGCTTCCTGGAGCGTGATGTTTGTTTTCTTCCTCATCTACTTCATCTATGCCATTGCCATTGCGCGCATGCGGGCCGAACTTGGCCCGCCGGCCCATGATCTGCATTTCATGGGACCGGGCGACCTCATGCACAACGCGCTGGGCACGCGGAACCTGGGCGCTGACAACATGGCGACGTTCGGCTGTTTCATCTGGTTCAACCGCGCCTACCGGGCGCACTTCTCGCCTCACGACATGGAAGGCTTCAAGATCGCGCAGATTCACCGCATCGCTGCGCGCGCGATCATGTACGCGATGCTGGTGGCGGTCGTGGTCGGCGCGCTTTCGGCTTTCTGGGCCGTCTTGCACGCCGTCTACGTGCACGGCTACGCAGACAAGGTCGCGGGCTACTTCGGCAAGGAGGCCTGGACACGCCTGGCGGGATACATGAGCCAGCCCCAGGAGCCGCGTGTCGCCGCCACGGTGGCCACCGTTCTGGGCCTGCTGTTTACCTTGCTGCTGGGCGCCATGCGGATGAACTTCACCTGGTGGTGGTGGCATCCCGTAGGTTATGCCACCTCGACATCCTGGTCCATGTGGAAGATCTGGCCTTGCCTCTTCCTGGGCTG
>JBEKKG010000672.1:0-4684 GCA_050010835.1 Planctomycetota bacterium | reverse complement strand
GTCCGGGCGCGGGGCCTCGGCATACGGACCCTGGCGCCGCAGAAACTGCAACGCCAGCACCCCGTCCTCGACGACGCTCACGTGGTTGCGGACCTTGAAATCCTTGAGCGCCTCAAGGGTCAAGTCGGTGTCACTGGGGCTGTCTTCCACCAGCAGAATTTCAATGGGCCGGCCTTCGGTCGTATTCATGCGGTTCCTTCCACTGTAGGAGCGTCGGCGGGCAGCGAGAAGCAAAAAGTCGAGCCCTGTCCTGGCTGGGACTCGACCCAGATCGTTCCGCCGTGCCGCTCGACAATCTTCTTGCAGATGGCCAGGCCGATGCCGGTGCCGGGATATTTCTTGCGCGTGTGGAGCCGCTGAAAGACCTGGAAGATCCGCTCGAAATACTGCGGTTCAATGCCGATGCCGTTGTCCCGCACCCAAATGACCCAGCGGCCCTTCTCTGCCCGGGCGCCAATATGGATGTGGGGCGGGCTCTGCTCCCGGAATTTGAGGGCATTGGCGATCAAGTTCTGGAACAACTGGGCCAGTTGCGTGCTGTCCGCGGAGACCGTGGGCAGGGGGTCGTGTGTAACCGTGGCGCCGCTTTCGCTGATGGCCGCCTGCAAGTTGGCCAGCACCTCGCGCATGACATCCTCACACGCCACCGGCTCGAACTGGCGACCGCGCGTGCCCACCCGCGAGAAGGCGAGCAGGTCATTGATCAAGGTCTGCATCCGCATGGCGCCATCTACCGCGAAAGCGATGAACTCATCGGCTTCCGGGCCCAGTTTCTCCTGGTAGCGCCGCTTCAGGAGTTGCGTGTAACTGGTCACCATGCGCAGAGGTTCTTGCAAGTCGTGTGAAGCGACATAGGCGAACTGCTCCAGTTCCCTGTTGGAGCGGGCCAGTTCTGCCGCGTGTTGCGCCAGCGCCAACTCGGCCCGCTTGCGTTCGCTGATGTCGCGTGCGGCGGCAAAGACGCCCACGACATTGCCGCTCTCGTCCGTGTACACCGAGGCGTTGTACAGGACGGGGGTAATGTGGCCGTCTGCGCGCCGCAGTTCCAGCGGATAATCCCGCACCTGCCCGGCTTTGAAGACCAGCTCGTACCCTGCGCGCGCCTGCTGTGGCTCGGTGAAATAACTGCTGAAATCCGTGCCGATCAGCTCCTGCCGGCTCCGGCCGGTGATGGCTTCAGTGGACGCATTGACATCGGTAATCCTGCCGTCGGGTCCGATCGTCACCAGTGGGTCCAAACTGGCTTCCAGCAGGCGCCGGTTATAGCCGGCGGCGCGGGCCAGAGCCTGCTCGGCCAGTTTGCGTTCACTGATGTCGCGCGCCGCGGCGAAGACGCCCACGACTTTTCCGCTCTCGTCCGTGTACACTGAGGCGTTGTACAGGACCGGGGTTACGTGCCTGTCTTTGTGCCGCAGTTCCAGCGGATAATCCCGCACTTGTCCGGCCTTGAAGACCAGCTCGTATCCTGCGCGCGCTTTCTGTGGGTCGGTGAAATAACTGCTGAAATCCGTGCCGATCAACTCCTGCCGGCTCAGGCCGGTTACGGATTCAGTGGACACATTGACATCGGTGACCTGGCCGCCTGGTCCGATGGTCACCAGCGGATCCAAACTGGCTTCCAGCAGGCGCCGGTTGTAGCCGGCGGCGCGGGCCAGAGCCTGCTCGGCCTGCTTGCGTTCACTGATGTCGCGCGCCGCGGCGAAGACGCCCACGACTTTTCCGCTTTCGTCCGTGTACACCGAGGCGTTGTACAGGACCGGGGTCAGGTGCCCGTCTGTGCGCCGCAGTTCCAGCGGATAATCCCGCACCAGCCCGGCTTTGAAGACCAGCTCGTATCCCTCGCGCGCCTTCTGTGGCTCCGTGAAATAACTGCTGAAATCCGTGCCGATCAAATCCTGCCGGCTCCGGCCCGTAACGGCTTCAGTGGACGCATTGACATCGGTAATTTTCCCGTCGGGCCCGATGGTCACCAGCGGATCCAAACTGGCTTCAATCAAGCTCCGGTTGTAGGCCGCGGTACGGGCCAGATTGCGCTCGGTGATGTCGCGTGTAACCTTGGCAAAGCCGAGGAGTTTCCCGGCGCCGTCGCGGATGGGGTTGATGGTCACGCTGGCGATGAACCGGGAGCCGTCCTTGCGCACGCGCACGGCATCTTCCTCGTAGCGGCCTTGCGCCGCCGCGATCTCCAACTCCCGCTGGGGCTGGCCCGCGGCAATGGCCTCGTCCGTGTAGAACCGGGAAAAGTGCTGGCCGAGTATCTCCTGCGCGCTCCAGCCCTTGACCCGCTGCGCCCCTTCGTTCCAACTGGCCACGCGCCCTTCGGCGTCAAGCATGAAGATGGCATAGTCCTGGATGCTCGCCATCAGCAGCCGCAGCCGTTCCTCGCTCTCGCGCAGGGCCTTCTCCGCCTGCTTGCGCTCAGTAATGTCCAAGGCGTACAGGTTGACGTAGCCCGCCGGCACGATCGGTGCGATGGTGAACAAGAACATCTGCTCGCCGCACGCAGCCTCCACAGTCTTCTTGGCGCCGGAGGCCAGCGCCTCCGAGACAATCTCGTGCCAATACCCCGGTGCTGGCTGGCCCACGGAGCCACGCCATTCCTTGAGCACTATTTGGCTGGAGGCATTGGCGTACAGGATAGTGCCGTCCTTCTTCAGGCGCAGGACAGGGCTCGGATTCTCCCCGGGGAAACGCGCCAACTCCTCGATCTCTTTCGCCGCCCGCTTGCGCTCGGTGACGTCGCGGTTGCTTCCCAGGATGAAGACCCGGCCGTCCGCGGTGCGGCTGGCCGTCTGGCGGCTCTCGACGGTGACGCGCCGGCCATCGCGCGTGGTGTGAATAAGTTCGCCCTGCCACTGGCCCGTGCTTTCCAACTGGCGGTCAAGTTCCTCCGCAGGGTGGCCCTCGGTGCGCAGCAGCTCCTGTTCGCGCTGGCCCAGCGCCTCGGCGGCGGGCCAGCCGTAGAGCGCTTCGGCGCCGCGATTCCAGGCGCGAATGACGCCGCCCAGTTCCCGCACGATCAGCGGTTCGCGGGCCTGGTCCATCACCTCGGTCTGGTTGCGCAGTTGCGCCTCGGTCGTCCGCCGCACCGCGTCGGTACGGTCGAGCGTGTGGGCGGTCAACCAAACCAGCGCTACCAAGGCCAGGACCATGGTGATGGCATACAGGCCCGTGCCCAGGTTCGGCTCAAACAGGCCGGCTTTCGACCCTTGCACGCGCAGCCAGCCGGCGAGCACCGGCAGAAGAACTGCCGCCGGCAGCAGCCGGCGCGTCAGTTGGCCTCCGGGGCCAGGCGTCAAAAGCATAGCGCCCAAGCCCTCGCGCCGGGCGAAAAGCACTCCAGCCCCGAGCACCACCAGCGACACAGCGGTATGCAGCGCCATGCTCGAATAACCGGAAAATTTGTAGAGTTGCTGCACGTCGTAGGCGTAGCCCAAAACGCCCACAGTGCCGATCATGGCTGTGCCGGCCGCCAGCGCCTGCTGCGCCCACAGCGCAGTCCGCGCGCGCGCCTTCAGCAGCAGCAGCGACGCGCCGCAGAGCAGGAACGCCAAAGCGGTGGCTCCCACCATCCGTCCCGGACTAAACGTCTCCGCGTCCACCGCTTCACGGAACAGAAACTGGTCCAGGCCGAAATCGGCACCGGTGAGGTACTCGACCATCGTCAACCCAGTTACCGCACAGACCAGTCCCGCGCAGGCCAGGCGCGGCGTACGCCGTTCGTGCAGGGCCAGCGCCGCTCCCGCGAGCAGGAAACAGAGCGCGGTGTTGGCCTTCATCGAGGCCAGACCCGGGAACACGCGCTTGAGTTCGTCCAGGCCGAACACCCAGCCCAGCAGCACCAGGAGGCCCACCCCCGCCACCGCCACACCCGCCGCGCCCGGCACGCCCCGCGGCGTGTAGATGGTTGGCTCGGCCGCGGCCGCACCCGCGCCGCCGCGCTCGCGCACGACGCGCTGCATCTCGCGCGCAATGACCTCCGCGCGGATGGGGTCAATCAATTCGGCCTGCCGGCGCAAGGCTTCCTGGCTCTCGCGCAACGCCACTTCGCGGTCATAAGCCGCGGCCTTGTCCCGGTTCCGCCGGTAGAGTTCAGCGACCACGCTCATGAACAGGCCCATGCCGCTGAAAACCGCCAGCCCCAAGCGGTCTACGGGCAATGCGATGGCCCACTCGCCGACCGGCGGCAGGATCCAGTATGCCGTGGCCAGACCCGCCAGAGCGGTGGCCAGCAACCCCGGCCCGAAACCGGCCAGCAACGCGACCGCCATCACCGCCGGATAGAAGGTGACGTAGGTGGGCAATCCGGGGCCGACCCAAGCCGTCAACGTCAGCCGCAACCCCATGCCAATTGCCACCGCCACGAGCGCCACGCCGTAACGCCAGACCAACCCCAAGGGTGTCTTCTGTCCCAAACTCCCGAGAGGTTCGTTGTTGGCCATGTAGTCCGCTTTGTTCGCCAGGTCCGGTCCGTCAAGACGCAGAGGATGCGAAGGTATGACGGCGTATGAATTATCTTGACCACGCCGACACGCGGCAAGCACAATTCGCCGCTGCCGCCGGCCTCGGGTGCATGTCAGTAAATGCACGAGGCAGAGCGTACCGCGGGCGTCCCGCCCGCCTTTGCCCTCGGATTCTGCCAGCCTGCCACGAGCGGGCGGGACGCCCGCGGTACATTTACTGA
>JBEKKG010000671.1:0-5387 GCA_050010835.1 Planctomycetota bacterium | reverse complement strand
CAGGCGGCTTCTTCTGCCAGGTGCTTCCGCTCAAGGACTTGTCGCCGGAGGAGACCGCGAGCGTCATGCGCACCTTCGCCGCGGTCTTCGCGCACTGCTTGTTGTGGCGGAATGGCTGGGATTGCCTGATGCTCGGCAGCGCCCAGGAGTTCCAGCTCGATTGGCGGACGGTAGCCGAGCGCCTCCAGCGGCCGGCAATTCAGCAAACTTTGCGGCAGTGCGCCCCGACGATTGACAAGTTCTACATTCTCGACAACTTCCTCTCCGGCCTGCTGCTGGCCGGCGAGGATTTCCGCCAGGCGGCGGCCGGCGGAACCATCTACACTGACGACCGGCCAGGGCTCAGGTTCACCACCGGGCGCAACGTCACTACGGGGAACATCCGCGCCATTCATGGGCACCTGACGCCTTGGCGGGAGTTGCGGAAGTTGTTTGTCAGTTTTCCCGGCTTTGAGGCCAAGGAATCCGTGCTCACGATGAAACGCGAGTACTTCATGGCGTTGCTTTACAAGCACAAGCCCGCCGAGTTCTACGACGTCTTCATGAAGTACGTCAAAGAGTATTCACAAAACAAGGATTTTGATATTGGCGTCCTGCTCACGTACCTGCTCAACCGCGACATGAAAGACAAGGCCGAGGAACTGGCCAAAGCCGTTGAGGAACTGGAAGAGAAAGAACCGCAACAGTAGCAGGCCAACAAATCAGCAAATGTACCGCGGGCGTCCCGCCCGCTCGTGGCAGGCTGGCAGGGCGCGAGGACGAAGGCGGGCGGGACGCCCGCGGTACGCTCTGGGCCACGCATTTACTGACATGCACCCGGTGAACAGGTCAACAAGCCAAGGTCCTTGTGTCGGCGGGCAAGTCGTCTATGATAGAGGGGCGCAGATGTTTTAGGATTGTGCGGGAGCACTACTGTGGCGTTTGGAGATTTCTTCAAGAAGGCAAAAAGCGCGGTGGCCGGGCTGGCCAAGAAGGCCACCCAGGCGCTCGTGCAGGGCGTGCAGAAGACCGCCACGGCGCTGCGCAGCGGACTGCAGTTCGTCGTGGGCCGCAAGGTTGACGCAGAGACCGCGGAGAAGCTGCGCGAGATACTCATCAGCGCGGATGTTTCGGGCAGCATGGCCGATGAGTTGGTGGCCAAAGTGCAAGCGGCTTACCAGGACCGGGAGATCAAGAGCCTGGAGGAGATCGAGACCTTCCTGAAAGAACAGATCAAGCTGCTCTTTCCGCCTCAGGCCAGCCAGCCTTGCTGGGCCCCGCCAGGCCAGCCGACGGTGCTCCTGATCGTCGGCGTCAACGGCTCCGGCAAGACGACATCCATTGCCAAGCTCGCCCACCGCTTCAAGACCGAAGGCCGCAAGGTGCTCCTGGCGCCCGCGGACACGTTCCGCGCGGCGGCCGTCGAGCAGCTTGTCCTCTGGGCGGAAAGAGTGCAGGTGGAGTACGTGCCGGCCAAGCAGGGGCAGGACCCTGCTTCCGTCGCCTACCAGGCCGTCGAGAAAGCCCTGGCACGGCACTTCGACGTGGTGCTCGTGGACACCGCGGGGCGGCTGGACAACAAGAAGAACCTCATGGACGAGCTGGAGAAAATCTCGCGGGTCATCCGCAAGAAGCTGCCCGGGGCGCCGCATGAGGTGCTGATGGTGCTCGATGGCAACACCGGCCAGGTGGCGGTGCGCCAGGCGAAGAACTTCGAACACACGGCCAACGTGACCGGGTTGATCGTCACCAAACTCGATGGCACGGCCAAGGGCGGAGCGGTGATCTCCATGCGCGCGGAGGTGGACTTGCCGGTGAAGTGGATCGGCCTGGGAGAGAAGATGACCGACCTGGAGCCATTCGATGCGGAGGTCTTCGTGGACGAGATCTTCAAGACGGAAACGGAGGCTTGAGGAACGCCGTCCATCTTCGCCCATTTCCGTCCATCTTCGTCCATTTGCGGTGAAATAGATGTTAGACGACGACGCATTCATGGAGGTGGCAGTTCAGTTGGCCCGGCTCGGACGCGGCTGGACCAGCCCCAACCCCGTCGTCGGCGCGGTCATCGTCAAGGCCGAGAAGATCGTCGGGCACGGCTGGCACAAGGAGTTCGGCGGACCGCACGCAGAGAGCATGGCGTTGCAGGCCGCCGGCGAAGCGGCCCGCGGCGCCACTCTGTATTGCACTTTGGAGCCGTGCAACCACACCGGCAAGACGCCGCCGTGCGCGCCGGCAGTGATTCAGGCCGGCATCACGCGGGTGGTGTTGGGCGCGCCCGATCCCAACCCGGTTGCGGCGGGCGGCCTGGCGGCGTTGCGGTCCGCCGGCATAGACGTCAGCACCGGGGTGTGCGAAGACGAGTGCCGCAGACTGAACGCGCCGTTCTTCAAGCACGTGGCCACGGGGCTGCCGCTGGTCAGCGTGAAGTGGGCCATGAGCGCAGACGGCAAGATCGCCACCGCGCAACGCGACTCGAAATGGATCACGGGGACGGCCGCGCGCGCGCTGGCGCAGCGCCTGCGCGCGCAGCACGATGCGGTGCTGGTGGGCATTGGCACGGTGCTGGCGGATGCGCCGCGGCTCAACTGCCGGGTCCCAGGCGTGCCGAACGCCGGCAAGGGGCCCAAACAGCCGCGGCGCGTGATCCTGGATGCCTGCGCCCGGACGCCACTGGAGGCGCCGCTGTGGACGGCGCCTGACGCGGGACCCGTGATCGTCGCTTGCGGCAGCGCTGCTCCGGCCGAAGGCGTGGCTGCCTTGCGCGCGAAAGGCGCCGACATAATCCAATGTCAGGCAGAACAGGGCCGCTTGCCGCTGAAAGAGGTGCTGGCGGCGCTGGCAGAGCGGGGCGTCTTGTCGGTGTTGATCGAAGGCGGCGGCGAGGTGCTGGGGTCCGTCCTGGATGCCGGTCTGGCGGACATGGGCTATGTCTTCATCGCGCCGAAGATCATCGGCGGCCGGGAAGGCATCCCGGCAGTCGGCGGCACAGGCGCGGCCCGTGTCGCGGAAGCTCAAACCTTCCGGGATGCCAAAGTGCGCGTGCTGGGCAAGGATGTGTTCATCAGTGGGGTCTTGAGCGCCTGGGAGTACGAAAGGGGGCCGATTCTGGAAAACTTGCCCGAGACGAGCACTGCTTCTGCGTAGCGGGGGGGTCTCAACACAGAGGACGCAGAGGACACAGAGGAAAAAACATCGGAAACAACAGTAAATCCTTTCATTCTAATCCCCTCTGCGTTCCTCTGAGTCCTCTGTGTTGAATGAGTGGTGTGAATCGCAGGCTAAGGCCAGCGGGGCGCCGGCGGTAGAATTGGCAGGTTGAATCCGGGGCGCATTGGCGTAATGTGGTGGCCAGAGGAGAAAGGAGAACAGTTGCATGGCAGATAAACCAGACAAAGCAGAGAAGAAGCCGGACAAGCCGGAGCACCTGGAGAAGAAAGCAGAACCGAAGAGGACCGATGCGAGGACGGCACCCCCGAAGAACACATTGCTCATAGTTGGCGCCGTGTGTCTCGTGACCGCGGTGGGTTGGATGGTGTGGTCAACGTGTTTGCGTGAGCTGACTAAGGAAGAGAAAAAGGAACTACAGTTAGAGCAGGAGCGGGCGGAGAAGGAGGCCAAGAAGGCGGCGATCGAGGCAGCGATCAAGAGATAGGGGTAGCGTGTTTTGCGCTACATTTCGCGGGAGGGAGCGGGATGGCAAAACCAAAACGCAGAGCCGGCAAGCCTAAAGGCCCTGAGAAGGCCGAGGCTTGCGAGGATGAACAGAGCGAGGAGGAAGGAAGGGAGCAGCCGGAGGAAGAAGAGCCGGCCAGCTCCAAGAGCGGCGGCTTTTTTGAGACCCTGGGCGCAGGCATCAAGGCGGCGGGCGAAGCCGCAGAGCGGCTGGCGCGCATGGGCATGGGCACTGCGGAACTCGAGAAACTGCGCCTGGACCTCAAGTGGGCCCAGTCCCGGCTGGGCGAAGCGGTGCTCAAGTGCTGGGATGACGCGCCCAGAGTAGGCGTGATGCCCGGCGATCCGGCGGTGAAGGCGCCGTTGCGGGAAGTGAAAGAGCTGCGGCGCAAGATCCGCGAAGTGGAACAGAAGATGGCGGAACTGAAGCAGGCGGGAAAAGAACCGTAGCACGGGCATCCTGCCCGTGCCGTTGCCTACGAAAGGAGCTTTATGACCACCGCGCGGCCATACCGTGTTTGCCTCTGCGTTCTCCTTGTGTTCTCCGGCCTGTATTGCGCCCACGCGGGCGAGATGCCCAAGCTGCTGCAGGAAACGAAAGAACAGCAGGACCAGCGGATGAAGTGGTGGCGCGAGGCGAAGTTCGGGATGTTCATCCACTGGGGCCTGTACGCGGTCCCCGCCGGCGAATGGCAGGGCAAACAGATCGGCGGCATCGGGGAATGGATCATGAACAACGCGCATATCCCCGTGGCCGAATATGAGCAGCTTGCGGCGCAGTTCAACCCCGTGAAATTCGATGCCCGGCAGTGGGCCCGGACCATCAAGGACGCGGGGATGAAGTACCTGGTCATTACCAGCAAACACCACGACGGCTTCTGCCTGTTCGATTCGAAGCTGGGCGATTACAACATGGTCAAGGCGACGCCCTTCAAGCGGGACGTGCTGAAGGAACTGGCGGAGGCGTGCAAGGCCGAGGGCGTCACGCTCTGTTTCTACCACTCGATCATGGACTGGCACCACCCGGATGCGCAAGCGCCCAGTTTCCCGGACTACAACAGCGCCAAACACAATCCCGAGTTCCCGCGGTACGTCGAGTATCTGCGCGGGCAACTCAAGGAACTGTTGACCAACTACGGGCACATTGGCATCCTGTGGTTTGACGGCGAATGGATCGGGGACTGGACTGAAGCCCAGGGCATCACGCTTTACAATGAGCTGCGCGCCCTGCAGCCGGACCTCATCGTCAACAACCGCATCGGGAAGAGCCGCAAGGGCATGCAGGGCATGAGCGGCGAAAAGACGTCGCCGGGAGACTACGGCACGCCCGAACAGGAGATCCCGGCCACCGGCATACCCGGTGCGGACTGGGAAAGCTGCATGACCATGAACGATACGTGGGGCTACAAGAAGAATGACCAGAACTGGAAGTCCGCCGAGACGCTGATCCGCAACCTGGTGGATATCGCCAGCAAGGGCGGGAATTTCCTGCTGAACGTCGGCCCCACAGCCGAGGGCGAGATGCCCGCGCCCAGCGTCGAGCGCCTGGCGGCCATCGGCAAATGGATCAAGGTCAACAGTGAGAGCCTCTACGCGGCCAGCCCCAGCCCGTTTGCGAAGCTGCCGTGGGGCCGCTGCACGGGCAAGCCCGGCAAGCTGTTCCTGCACGTCTTCAACTGGCCCAAGGACGGGAAACTCGATGTCCCCGGTTTGAGCAATAAGGTGGCGAAGGCCTA
>JBEKKG010000670.1:0-4686 GCA_050010835.1 Planctomycetota bacterium | reverse complement strand
GAACCACTTCGCCACGCGCGAGACATCAAAACCCGTGTCGAACGGCGTGTAGCTCGACCAGTTCATGACGATGTGCAGCGCGCGCGCCCCAGCCAGGCCCACCACCACGCCCCACAGCCCCAAGTCCACGCAATGTTGGGGTGCAATGCCCAACTGCGGCGCACGGCGCGCGGCCATCCACACACCGAAAAGGAAGCCAATCAGGATCATTGTCCCGTAGCTTTGCACGGGGACGCTGGTCCCCCACCCGTACCATCTGAATGCCAGGAAGCCGGCCAGAACTCCGCCGGCCAGGGCCGCCAGAATCTGCACCGGTAGGCGCCTGGATTTGCCCAGCACTTCCGCGGCCAGCGAGGCTGCCACCAGCCCGCCGCCCAGGAGCGCCAGGACTACTACAGGAACATCGAGCAGATGTGGGTGCATGGGAGGGGCGAGGGGTCAGGGGTTAGGGGCCAGTGACAGGTGAATCCAACGTGCATTCACCCGCTTATGCGCAGGACCTTGTTCTTTTCGCCCAGGTGCGCGACCTTCATGCGGTAATGGCGCGCTTCTTCTTCGTCCAGCAGCGCATAGACCAGGATGATCACCTTGTCGCCGACGGCGCCCAGGCGTGCGGCCGCGCCGTTGAGGCAGAAGTCGCCGGCCTTTTTTCCGGGGATGGCGTACGTGGTCCAGCGTGTTCCGGTGCTGACATTGGCCACGTCAATCTGCTCGCCCGTGCGGATGTCGAGGCTCTTCATGAGCGTGGCCGGGATGGTCATGGAACCCACGTAATCCAGGCTGGCGCTCGTGACTGTGGCGCGATGAATCTTGCAACGGCAGAATGGTCTGAGCATGTGCCTTTCGCTTTTCTCCTAAGGCCCTCTCCCCCAACGTAGTCTATTGCAAGGAGGGCCGGGGCGCAAACGAAGTGTGCAGTGTCGAATCTCTCAATGGCGCGGCGGCGGGAAAGGGCGTATAATAGGTGCGTCATTGCGGAGGATCATGCTATGGACTGGCACCAGTTGATCGAATGCAAACCGGAGGTGCAAGACGGGAAACCTGTCTTCAAGGGCACGCGGATGACGGTCGAGTTCGTGCTGGAACGGCTGAGCCAGGGCGCAACCGCGGAGGAGTTGGTCCAGAACTACATCGCCTTGCGTCCGGAACACATCCAGGCTGCTTTGGCGTATGCCGCCGCGTTGCTGCGCCGCGATGAACTGGTATTTTCCGCATGAACCTCCTGCTTGACGCGCACATCAGCCGCCCGATGCTTGAATACCTGCAAGGCCAGGGGCACGACTGCGTCCATGTCGCGGTTTTGACGCCGGGGATGAGCGATGAGGCCGTCTTGAATCTTGCCTACCGGCAACAGCGGGTAGTGTTGACGGCGGACAAGGGGTTTGGCGAACTGGTCTTCCGCCGCAATCTGCCCGCGTGGGGCATTGTGCTGCTGCGCCTCACCTTGCCTCACGAAGCGGAGCGGATGGAACTCTTCAAGCGATTCTGGCCGCTGATTGAGAAGAACGTCTGGGGGCACTTCGTTGTCGTCACTGATAAGACCATCCGCCGCACACCGCTGCCCGGTGGTTGATCAGCGGGCTTGTGGCATAAGTGTGTCTCACGAAGGCGCAGGGAGTAAGAAGGAATAGAGTAGAGGGTCAAGGAGTCCTGGTCGCAATCACCACCACACGGAAGCCGCTGCTATCGTTGTTGCTGCGGTGATCTTCCCCGCCACGTCCGGCCGAGCGGCAGTTCCTCGGACCGCTGCTCCACGAGCCGCCCCGCAGCACGTGAAAGGTTTCCGTCGTCGGCCCCGTCGGATCGGTCACAGCCGACCCAGCGTACTTTCCGTACCAGTCCTGACACCATTCCCAGACGTTGCCGTGCATGTCGTACACGCCCCAACTGTTGGGCGTCTTCTGACCAACCGAGTGGGCCTTCTCATTGCTGTTCGCGTAGTACCATGCAGCGCGGTCCAAGTCAATTTCAGCATCCCCTGTGTAGTACGCCGTCGTTGTTCCAGCTCTGCAGGCGTGTTCCCATTGCGCTTCAGTTGGCAGTTGCACCGTCAGACAAGCCTTCTCGCTTACCTTCTCGCAGAACTCGTGCGCCTCATGCCAGGACACGCCTTGGACCGGCATGTTCGGGCCTTGGAGATAGCTCCGGTTCAAACCCATCACTTGTTCGTATTGTTCCTGCGTCACCTCGAACTTGCCGATGTAGAACGGCGTCGTCAGCGTGACCTCATGCGCGGGAGTCTCCCAATCCCAGGAACTCTTGAAACGCGCCGTTGCGGCATGGTGCTCGTAGAGCGCCTTGGCCGAATACGACCAGTGCATCCCGCCAAGGACGCAAAGGCTAGCTGCGAACATCATAGCCATGAAACGCCGCAACGAATACTGGAACCTGTGCTTCTTCCGGATTGTCCGCAGGATAGCCCCGCCAACAAGGATAATTAGAATCCCGCCGCCCGCAGCCAGAACCGCTTGGCCTATGATGATCTTTCGGAGGAACGCTGTCTTATCCACTTGCTTCGGTTCCGGCGAGCCCATCACGAACTTTCCCGCTGGGATCAGCACAAGTTCCAGCTTGACGCCGTTGCCCAAGTCGAGCGTCTTCGTCGGTGGCACATCGGCGCGTTCGGCGTAATACTCAATGGATTCCTGGCCGTCCCAGAGCGGCCAGGGCTTCGCCGCTTTGCTGGCGGGTTCATTCTCGGCGCAACCTGCAAACCCGCTGACTGCGCAGACCAGCACCGGCAAACTCCACCGCAAGATTGCGCTCATGTCTGATACCGTAATTGGCCGCCGCCGCTCAGTAAATGCCGTTGGCGCCGCTCGCCTACGGTTTGGGCGCGGCAGGGCCGAGGTGGGCGTTCAGCTCATGGTACTTCAGCGTCCACAGGATCGGCGCGCAGCTTTCATTGAGCTTGTCGAGCGCCTCGGCGGTGGCTGCGGACGCGGGCGCGCCGTCCAGTTCGGCCAGGCCCTTTTCGCGCGCGGCAAGCTGTTCCTGGACCGGCTTGCGCGTGGCGGGATCGAGTGTCTCACCCAGGCCCGCCAGCTTGGCGCGCAAGCCCTGCAGGTTCGCGCGCACGGCGGCCAGGCGTTCCTGTTTCAGCGTCGCGTAGTCCGTATAGCGCAACTCGCCCTCGCGCCCGTACATCTTCACCGCGCCGCCAAAGACGGGCTTCAAGTTGGCGACGATCATCTTCTCCAGCTCGGCAGAGGTGCCGGAGAAGACGATGTTGCCGAAATTGCCGGGTTTGTCGTGCGTCGCGCCCACGTTCCACGAACTGTACTCGTTCTTCCCGCCACCCTCCGCATAGCGGAAGCGCACCACTTCGAACGTCCACACGGTGCCCGGCTGCGGCGGCGGGGTTTCGAGGTCGCTCCAGGGGATGCGGAATTCGAGCGACCAGAAGTCCGCGCCGACGTGCGCGCCCACGGTCCATTCCGCGCCGGTGCCCCAGTCGAACATCTGGAAGCCCATCGGCGTGTTCTTGCCGCGCCAGTCCGCGCGCGTGCCGAGGGCGTTGGACATGAGCTTGAAATACTCCTGGTGCGAACAACCCGTCTCGATATACAGCTCGACCGAATCGTCCCACCACAACTGGCCGTCGTACTGCACGTAATTCTTTCGCAGGCCCTGCGGGTTGGGCTCATCGAGTTTGATAGCGACGTACAGCGCCTGGTCATCATATAGGAGCGTGGTGTGCGTCTGCACCCGCGCCGGGACGCGCGTGGCCGCGCCGCGCAGGACCATGTTGGTGATCTCCGGCCGGTTGCGCCAGCATTCGTCGTCGAGCTTGCCGTCAATGGCCGGCGCCTTGTCCGTGCGCTGCACGTCGTACAGATTGACCACACGCGCGTCACCGGCACAGACCGCGGAAACCGCCAGCAGCGCAGCGGCACAGACAGCGTTCCGATGTTCAAACATGAGTCGCCTCCTGGAATGATAAATGATGAATGATGAATGATGAACAAACTTCGCTCTCCTGCCGGGTTATTCTTCGCCATTCGTTATTCATCGTTCATCATTCATCGTTCATCACTTGTTTGGTTGCAGTTCAAACTTGCACTCCGCTTTTCGCCCGGTCGTGACCTCCCGCACTGCGAGCGTCCAGGGTCCCGTGGGATCGTTGAACGCGGCGTGGAAGTAGGCGCGCATGTAGTCACTGGCCTTCGCGGACCAGAACGTGCCGTCCTCCACGCCCTTCTGCCTTGTAGGCAGTCAGTTGGCGCAGCTTTCCCCAGGAGGCATCCCATATAGTCCAAGTTTGGCATTCTATTCCCCTTGAGGAGACTGCTGATGACCCGTAATACTGACAAGAAAGCCGAAATCAGAAAAGACTGGGTTGCCCCCGAGCTGCGGAAGACCAGCATCGAGCAGATCACTGCGACCTCGCGCGGCAGAATGAACAATGACGGTGGAACTAAGCCTAATGACCACGACAGCTAGGCAAGTTTATATACGTTGATCTGTAAGAGAATGCTTCCGTTCGCGGCTCGAAGCCTCGAATCAGGTGGTTTGAAGCTGAGTGTCAAGTGAGAAAAGTCAGGTAAGGATGATTGGAGTTCGGCAAATATTTTTTGTGCGGCTTAGAGCAAGGTTTCAGAAAGAGAAAACCATCTTCCAGGGCAGAGTACGCAAGTGTATACGGTAGAGGCAGCATGAAGGATAGCCTGAGTCCACCTCTTCGCT
>JBEKKG010000669.1:0-4703 GCA_050010835.1 Planctomycetota bacterium | reverse complement strand
TCGCCCGCCCGAGAGCACGGCCAGCGCCAGCTTCGGCCCCACGCCGTTGACCTTCATCAACTGGATAAAGAACTCGCGCTCCTCCTCCGTGGCGAAGCCGAACAAAGCCAGGGCTTCATCGGTGACGTGGAGGTAGGTGAAGAGCTTGACACGCTGGCCCACCTGCGGGAGCGCCGAGGCAGTGGAGAAAGGGATGAGCAGCAGGTAGCCCACCCCGCCCGCATCCACGACCACGGCAGTGGGTGTTTTGGAATCGAGCGTGCCTGAGATGTGGTTGTACATGCCGCTCACATGATCCCGTATGCCCGCAGCTTGGCGTAGAGCGTGCTGCGGTCAATGCCGAGTTTCTCAGCAGTCTCTTTCTTATTCCCGTCGCAGGATTGGAGCACGCGCAAGATGTGGGCCTTCTCCACGTCCTCAAGTTTTTCCGGCGCGCCGGCAGCGGGGGCCGCGCCGGGCGGGGACTCGGCGGCGGGGCTGGCCGCCGCGATCCGCGGCCCTTGCTCCTGGCCAGTGCGGTATTCCAGCGGCAGGTCGGGCAGGCCGATGATCTCGCGCGGGTGGAGCACCGCGAGCCGCTCGGTAAGATTGCGCAATTCGCGCACGTTGCCGGGCCAGCGGTACTGTTGCAGCGCCGCGAGCGCATCCTCGGAGAATTCCAGTTTCGCGCGTCCGCTCCGCACCGCCGCGTCGCGGAGATAGTGTTGCAGCAGCAGCGCGATATCCGCGCCGCGTTCGCGCAACGGCGGGAGGGTGACGGCGAGCACATTAAGCCTGTAGAACAAGTCCTCGCGGAAACGGCCCGCTTTCATCTCAGCTTCGATCTCCCGATTGGTGGCCGCCAGCACGCGCACGTCCACCTTGCGGACCCGGCCTTCGCCCACGCGCGACAGTTCGCCCTGTTCCAGGACCCGCAGCAGCTTCGTCTGGCACGAGTTGGACAGTTCGCCGATCTCGTCGAGGAAGATGGTGCCGCCGTGGGCCATCTCAAAACGCCCGGGGCGGTCGGCAGTGGCGCCGGTGTAAGCGCCCTTGGTGTGGCCGAAAAGCTCGGACTCGATCAGTGTCTCGGTCAAGGCGGCGCAGTTGACAATGATCAGCGGGGCGTCGCTGCGGCGCGAGCTGTAGTGGATGGCCCGGGCGACGAGTTCCTTGCCCGTGCCGCTCTCGCCCAGGATCAGGATCACCGAGTCGCTGGGCGCCGCGCGCTCGATGAACGCGGCCACTTCCTTCATGCGCGGGCTGGCACCCAACAGGTTGTGCTGGCTCTTGAGCTCGGCCAGCAACTGCTCTTTGCGGGCCAGCAGTTCCTCGAGGCGCCGCAGGTGGGCCAGCGCCGGCGCAGCCTGGAGGCAGGTGGCGATCACCAGTTCCTGGTCCTCGCGCACGAAATCCACGCCGCCAAGGCGGTCGGCATAGACCAGCCCGAGGACCTCGTTGTGCGAGATGATCGGCACGCACAGGGCGCTGCTGATGCCTTGTTCCCCAACGGACTTCGCATCGCCGAAGCGCGCGTCGGTACGCGGAACTGTCAGCACGGAACGGCGCGTGCGCAAGGCATAGTCCACAATGGTGCGCGAGACCGGGATTTTGGAGAAAGCCGCGGCCGCAATGCCCGCCTTGCCCGCGGCGCACATGTCCTGGGCCGCCACTTGCCAGGCGCCTTTCTCATCCAGGAGCACGGGGGAAACACGGTCGGCTTCGAGCGCCTGCTGCAGGCCGCTGCTGAGGGCGCGCCACAGTTCCGCGCTCGAGCCGGCTTCCGCCGCGGTGCGCGCCAAGGCGTACAGTGCGCGCAAGGAGCGGACAGCCCAGCCCGGCGGCTGGCCGGGCGCCGGCGCTTTCTGTTTGGCCCCCGCCATCCGCGTGGAATCGTTGTCGTCGGGCGCTTTGTCGGACGGAGCCGCCGGCCCGCCGAATTCGTCCTGGCCGCCCAGGATGGTCAGCGGCGCATTCAACTCCAGCGTCTCGAAGGTCTCACCGCCGCCGCTCCTGTCCATCCCTGCGGTCCCCAGTGCGGGCCGCACACCTTCAGGCAGGCGCGCCGCCAGCATGGAATCGTAATCGCGCCTGTCGGGGGCGTGCGCCGGGGGCAAATCCTGCATGGCGAAGGCGAAGCGTGTCTCGCCCACCTGAAGCAGGTCGCCTTCTTTCAGGGACATCGCGCTGATCAGCGTGCCATTGACCAGAGTGCCGTTCTTGCTGTGCAGGTCGCGCAGGATGAAATTGTTATCCTTGAGCGTGATTTCAGCATGCACGCGCGAAGCCTTGGAGTCGTCTATCGGGACCTCCACATTGGGATCGCGCCCAAACCGGCAGGGGCGGGAACCCAGCTCAATGACCTTGCCGCGCGTTGGACCGCTGAGGACTGTGAGGTGCGCCACGTTCTTAGACTCCACAAAGGGCCGCGGACCCACTGCTGTGCCCGCTTAGCCGCTACATAAACCGCGTGCTGGCAATAGTGTCGGACAAACTGCCGGTCTGTCAAGATGAGGCTTGCGCTTGCGCCCAGCCCGCCAAGCCGCCACAATTCTGCGCCATGCGCATAGGCACAGACAGGGCTGTCGCCATAGGCATCACACTTGTGCTGGCGGCCTTCTTCTTTTGGACGCTTATCTATCCGCTTTCCTATTCGCTCAAGGAGGCGGTGCGCGACCCGATCACCGTGCAACCCGCGAGCGGCGAAACCTGGGCGCAACTGGCCGAGCGCATACACGCCGCTGAGGGGGACTTGCGCGCATTGAACTCGGCCTCCGGCAAGGACCTCGCGCCGCCCGAAGGCAAGCCCGTGGTGACAGGCCATGCCTGGACGCTGAAGCACCTGTTCCGCATCTTCGACCCTGCTGCGCCGCAGTGGCGCTGGATCATCAACAGCCTGGTGCTGGCCACGGCCGTGACAGTCTGCAGCGCCGTGATCTCGTATCCGCTGGCCTACCTTCAGGCCCGCACGGCGTTCTGGCGGCAGGGCCTGTTGGGCGGCTTGTTGCTGTTGCCGCTGGTGATGCCGCCGTTCGTGGGCGCCATCGGCCTGCGGCGCATGCTGGCCAAGTATGGCACGGCCAATCTGCTGCTGCTGAAACTCGGCCTGGTACAGGAAGCCCACCCGATTGACTTCCTGGAGCAATACCGCCTGTTGGGCTGCGTCCTGGTGATGGTGCTGCATTTCTACCCGCTGCTTTATCTGAACCTGGCGGCTGCGATCTCGAACATTGATCCGAGTCTGCTGGAGTCGGCCAAGAGCCTGGGGCTGACGCCCTGGCGGACGTTCCGGCGCGTGGTCTTTCCGCTGTCCCTGCCGGGGCTGATTGCGGGGGGCAGCCTGGTCTTTGTGGGGGCGTTCACGGACCTGGGCACGCCGCTCATTTTCGGCTACGAGAAAACGGTCGCGCGGCAGATCTATGCGCTGGCCTACGAACAAAACGACAATCCGGCCGCGCCCGCGCTGGTGGCTGTAGTGACCCTGATCGTCCTGCTGCTGTTCGTAGTGACGCGCTGGAGCCTGGCGCGCGGCGGCGCAGCCGGCGGGGGTGTTAAAGGCCAGTCGCGCAGCGCCCCCAACTTGCTGCCGCGCCGCCTGGCGGCGCTCGCCATCGCGCTGCATGTCGTGGTGATCGCGCTGGCGATCGTGCCGCATGCTTCCGTGACCCTGGCCGCTCTCGGACAGCGCTGGTTCGATACGCCGCTGCCCGAGACTTATACCCTGAGCAATATGTCCGAAGCGCTGACGCATCCGTTGGCCATCCGCGGCATGCGCAACAGCCTGCTCTATGCGCTGGGCAGCACCCTTCTGGACCTGGCGCTGGGAGTGGCTTGCGCTTGGGCCATCGTGAGGCGCGGCGGGTGGTGGGGCCGCGCCGTGGACGCCCTGTCCCTGGCGCCGCTGGCGGTGCCGGGGCTGGTTCTGGCCTTCGGCTACGTGGGCACGTATTATGGAATCTTCAGCAATCCCAAAACCCTGCTGGGAGTGCCGCTGACGGGCGTGGGCCTGTTCCTGATTCTCAGCTACGCCGTGCGCCGGCTGCCCTACGTCGTGCGCGCGTGTGTCGCCGGGCTGGAACAGACGCCGCGCAACCTGGAGGAAGCCGGGCTGGGGCTGGGCGCCACACCGGCCGCGGTGCTCAAGCGCGTGACCCTGCCGCTGATCACCGCCAACGTGGTGGCGGGAGCGATCCTGGCGTTTGCCTTCGCCATGCTGGAAGTTTCCGACTCGCTCATCCTCGCCGCGCGGCCGCAGGATTTTCCGCTCACCAAGGCCATCTTTCAATTGTTCAACAATCCCGGGAACGGCGACCAACTGGCCTCGGCGCTAGGGCTGGTCGCATTGGTCTTTTTGTCGTTTTCCTTGCTTGCAGCCGGGACTTTTCTGGGCAAGAAATGGGGAGAGATGTTCAGGGGGTAAGACGATTTTGGATTTTCGATTTCCGATTTTGGATTGAACAGCGACCGCGGAGGCGGAGGGGGGAAACATGCCAACCATAGGAGTGGCAACGAAACGGGAGCTGTGGAAAGCAGGGGAACTGGCCCGGGAAACGGGGCTTACGCGCCAAGCTCTGCACCAGTACGTGACGATGGGTCTGCTGGTTCCGGCGGACATGACCAAGGGCGGCCAACGGCTGTTCGACAAGGACGCCGTGGAACGCGTAGAACTGATCCGCAATGCGGCGGCGATAAACGGCTATACTCTGTGCCAGGTCCATGACATT
>JBEKKG010000668.1:0-7074 GCA_050010835.1 Planctomycetota bacterium | reverse complement strand
GTTCCCGGCGGCGATCCCGGCGGCGGCGTGATTGGAACCGATCCCAGAAACGCTTGCTGGCTGGTTATTTCTATCAGTCCCTGTCCGAAGTCGAGGCCGGTGAACTTGGAATTCGCGTTGGTGAGATCCACCACATTGACAGTCGTAGAAGGAGTGCCGGTTTGCGAACCGTTGGTCTTGACGATGTAGAAGGTGGTTCCGACCGGGATGACGGCCGTGGTGGGGACAGTCACGTCCACCGTGAGCGCCGTTCCAAGATTCGTGGTTCCCACTGGCCTGATGTTGCCGTAGAGCGTCGGGCTGATCTTGGGCCCCGGCTTGTCAAGCTGCACGGTCAAGCGCCCGGGTTCGGCGCCGAGTGCCGCAGCAGCCAGGAACAGCAGTCCAAACAGTCCAACATGGAACGCGTTAGTCATGTCCTTTCCTCTCCAGGTAACGGAACCGCAGAGAATCTACTCTGGACTGGCACAAACGCCAGCAAGAAAAACAGGCCGCGGTGTAGCGCAGGCTTCCAGCCTGCTGTATCGCGGGCTTCCAGCCCGCAGAACGTCCCTTGACGCTCTGTACGTCCACAGCATTGCAGCCTTGCCGACTGGAAGTCGGCGATACAGCAGGCTGGAAGCCTGCGCTACGAGGCGCGCGGACCATTTTTCCTGGGTATTGAGCCCGTCTGATTTGTGCAAGTGTCCTATGGATAAGATGTTATGAGAGGCACAGCAGTACGGAATGCAGTCAACTTTTGAAACGTTCTGTCGCATGATTGATCGCTTTCTGCACAGTGTTTGCATAGCTCTTGCGTAGAGTCTGAAGAGCTCTGCCAAGGAAGTGGCTTGAACTGCCGCATTATTGAAAAGCATATATGTGGCACATATCTTATTTATATCGCGTCCAAAGTGCGTTATTCGTGCGTCATTCCTGCGTAATACGTGCGTTGTAAGTGGGTACTTACTGCGTTGTAAGCGCGTTGGTTTTGTAAGCCGGCACAGCCCGGACTTCTCAACGCACAGGGCGCAGGGGGACGCAGAGGGAGGGAGTACGCAAGGATTCGCTGTTGTTTCCATTTGTCCTTCCTTGGTGCGCTCCGCACTGCTGACCGTTCATTATGCTCGGTTGCTCTGCCCATCGGCTCACTGGACCGATGGTGCCTACTGTATATAACGTACATCCCGTACAAAGCTTGCGTTTGGGGATGCTGTTCTGAGGGCAATTATAAGCGTAAACATTGTCTGTGACAGGAGTTAAATCAATTGAAAAAAATCAAGATTTTTTCGGCAAGCTGCGTTGGCTGCTGGCATCAACGGGATGACTGGCCAAGTGCAGTGCCGCAGAACTCGCTGGCCCGCTAACCTGATCTTCCGGCAAAGTGCTAAAGGGCACAGTACAAAGCGTTAGAAGTCCAGCGCGCAACGGAAGCCGCAATACGTATCCGGGCCGTCAGGATCGCCATAGCCGCGGCGAGCGGCGCGGCAATTGTATGGGTCATAAACCAAGCCACCGCCGCGCAGAACACGAACACCTCCCGATGCCGGGCTCTTCGGATCAATGGGCGGGGAATCAGCGTAGTATTTGCCGGCATAGTAGTCCTGCACCCATTCCAACACGTTCCCGTGCATATCATGGAGGCCAAAGGCATTGGGATCCTTCTGACCGACCGGGTGCGTTGTGCCGCCGCTGTTCGCGTCGTACCACGCCGCTCGCCCCAAGTCGGTCTCAGCATCGCCTGTGTAGTACGTCGTCGTTGTGCCGGCCCGACATGCGAACTCCCATTCTGCCTCCGTGGGTAAACGTACCGCGGGCGTCCCGCCCGCCCCCGTCTGTGCAGGCGAGACGCCTGCGGTACGTTCGCTCACCTTCTTGCAGAACTCCTGTGCGTCGTCCCACGACACTCTTTCAACGGGCAGATTCGCACCCTTGAAATTGCTCGGGTTCCTGGTCATGACCTGCTGGTACTGCTCCTGCGTTGTCAAAAACTTCGCCATGTAGAACGGCCTCGTCAGCGTCACTTCATGCGCAGGCCTCTCGTCATCGTCTGAAATCGAGTAGCGGTCCCAGGCCGCGCTGTACTCTCTACGGGCGGCACCGTGAACCTGTTCGGTTAGCCACCAGTGGATTGCGCCACCCAACATCATGGCAAGCGCCAGCATCATGGCCATCAGTTGCCCGAGGGAGTACTGGATGGGGCGTCGGAGCAGGCGAGCGCGACCGACAATGACGTAGACGAACCCCAGAAGCCCGAAGCCGCTCGTAGCAAACAGGATTATAAAGACTATAATGTTTCTGGCAAAGCCAACCTCATCCACAGGCTTCGGTTCCGGCGTCCCCATGATGAACTTTCCCGCCGGGATCAGCACCACTTCCAGATTCACGCCGTTGCCCAAGTCGAGCGTCTTTGCCGGCGGCAGGTTCGTCCGCTTGGCGTACTGCTCCACACTCTCACGCCCGTCCCAGAGCGGCCAGGAAGGCGTATGCTCAACCGCGCAAGAGGCGCATACGGGGAAAAGCAGGATGATGAGCTGGACCAGGCGGCACATGAGGGCATTTTACCCGCGATTCTCTAACCGCCAAGACACCAAGCCGGGTGATGTTGCTGGCTGCGGAGTACGCAGTGTAGCGCAGGCTTCCAGCCTGCTGTATCGCGGGCTTCCAGCCCGCAGACGTCTATTTCCTCTGGCGCTGCCCTGAGCTATCCACGCCCTGCCGACTGGAAGTCGGCGATACAGCAGGTTGGAAACCTGCGCTACTGCGGCCTGTGCTTGCCACGCCACAGCGCGCGGCGTATAAGCCACGCGGGACTGGGAATGATGGCGAAAGGAGTCGTGCGGACATGTGGGCACAGGGTCTGATGGTCGTGGCGCCGCTGGCGGCCGTGCTGCTGGCCGGCGTGTGTTGCCAGTGCCGCAACGCCTCGGCGGCGGAGGATGCGCCCGGCAAGATCCGCGCGCAGATCGGCGCGTACTATTTCGATGGCTGGGCTGGGAAAAGCAAGCAGGCCGACAAGGCTGAGTGGGCCAAAAATGCCCCGACGCATTTGACGGAACGGCTGGTGAAGGAGTTTCCCGACCGCGAACCCTTATGGGGCTGGCGCGACGATACGCTTGAGATCATGGAGCGCCAGATTGACCTGGCCGCGGACAACGGCCTGGCCTTCTTCGCGTTCGATTGGTATTTCAGCGCGAACGAGAAGGAGGTGAAAGAGAACCCGTTGCACACCGGGCTGGAACTCTTTCTGAAAGCCCGGAACAACAGCCGCATGAAGTTCTGCCTGCTGGTGGCGAACCATGCCCCCTACGAAATCCGCGGCGAAGAGGGCTGGAAAAAAGCGGCCGCATACTGGATGCCGCTCTTTACCCACAAGCAGCACCTGACGGCGGGCGGCAAGCCGCTCGTAATCGTCTTCAGTTCGAGCGGCGGGGACAAGGCCGGCTTCCAGCGCCTGCAAGAAGCCGCGGTGCAGGCGGGCCTGCCGGGCGTGGCCATCGCGGGCTGCGGCGGCGCGCCGCGCGAAATGGGTTACACCCACGCGACCCACTACAACATTGTGCCGGGCTGGGAGAAAGGGCTTCAGGAGCACAAGTTCCAGGAGTTGGCCCAGGACCACCAGCGCGCCTGGAAGGGGAGCCGCGAGCAGCCCTACATCCCGTGCCTCATCGCCGGCTGGGACCGCCGTCCGTGGGAGGGCACCGGCGGCCTCGGCATGGACAAGTGCTGCTGGTACTATCCCGACCGCACGCCGGAAGCGTTCGCGGACCACGTGAAAGCCGCCGTTGACTGGCTGGACAAACATCCCGACCACTGCACTGCGGAACGGCTGGCCGTGATCTGTGCGTGGAATGAGTTCGGCGAAGGCAGCTACTTTGCGCCGACCAAGGGCGATGAGGGCAAGTACCTCAAGGCCCTGCGGGACGCCGTGCGGCCGTGAGCAGTTGCCCTGCAAGCTTAGGGTTGGTATACTGTGAGAGAAAGGTTGGTGACAAAATGAAAAAGTATCAGGAGTTCGACATCAACTACTACCAGGATGAGGATGGTGTTTTCACCGCCCAGGTTCCCGCCATCCGCGGATGCGTCGCCTCGGGGCGGACTCTGGAAGAGGCTTATCGTAATGCAATTGACGCGCTCGAGAGTTGCCTGGAGGCCAGGGAGAAGGTGGCGGCAATGCGCCTGCGAAGACCGCGCTATGCGGGCGTGAATCTTTATCGGCGGGCTGTTCATGCCTAAGCTTGTCCGACTTTCCTATCGCGAACTGGCGGAGAAACTTCGGCGAGCGGGATACGTGGAAATCCGGACGACCCGGCATCCGGTTTACTATCTTGAGGTGCGAAACATCACCGTGCCGGTCCCGCGTCATCCCGGCGGCGTGCCGACGGGAACGTTGCGGGCAATTGTGCGGGAAATGGGACTCACCGTCGAGGATTTCAATGCCCTTTGAGGTCAGCAGATCAGGGCCCAGGCGGGTGGCCGGTAACGACTGGTCTTACCGCTGACGTTCCCAAGCCGTGTCGCCCGTGCTGTGGCACCCCCAACAAAGGCCGACACGCAGTAAATGCGTGGCCCAGAGCGTACCGCGGGCGTCCCGCCCGCCTTCGTCCTCGCGCCCTGCCGGCCTGCCACGGGCGGGCGGGACGCCCGCGGTACATTTGCTGACATGCACCCGGCGTGATTGTCGCACATTTCGCCGAATTGTGCGCCCGCGATTTTTGCCGAAAACTATTGCACTGCGGAACCTGCGGGCTATATTTGACTTAGAGTTCGTTGCAAGCGGCTGCCGGCGGGCGGCCGGAAAAAAAAAGGAAGTTGGCCTACAGCGGAAGGCGTCCTGCATTGTGCCGCGCGCGGCGGAAACATGGGCTGCATAAGGAGCACAGGCTGGGGCGCGTTCAAAACTAAGTTGATGCGCGAGCGTCGTCTGGCTGTTGCCGCAGCGGTGGACCGCGTGTAGGCTTCATTCGTGTGCTGGCGCGGAGGCGCGAAGATGAAGACGAAAGTGCTTGAGACAACTGGAGGACAGGGGCTTGGGAAAATGGTGCGGCGCAGGCGCCTTGGCCGCAAGAGAAGGAGCGGTTCTGGCCTTGCCAGCCCCTCGGCCACAAAACACCTGTCTTTCAAGCCGATTGAGCAGCTTGCGGCTGAACAAGGGGTCAAGCCCGCCAAGTGGGAAGAGATTGTCGGCTTAGGGGCGGATCTCTGGAAAAGCGATAAGGAATTCGAGGAGTTCGTGGCGGGAATCTATGCGCGGCGCCATGCAGACAGAGAGGGAGAGAAAAAGCCGTGACCCCGCTCCTCCTGGACACGAATGTTGTTTCGTACCTTCTGAAGGGCCATCCGCTTGCGGCCGGCTATCGCCCGCTGCTGGAAAACCGCACCTTGCTGATTTGCTTCATGACCGTTGGCGAGCTGTATGAGGGCGCACACCGGGCGGGATGGGGACTGGAACGGATGAACGGCCTGGAACGGACCATCCGCAGCTATTACATGGTTGAATCCTCCCCACGGGTTGACAGGCTGTGGGCGGATGTGCGCGTCGCGCGCAGGAACCAGCCGATTGATGTTAGCGACGCCTGGATTGCCGCGACGGCTTTGGCTTACGGCTGCCCGCTGGTTACGCACAACTGGCGTGATTTCGCTGGCATACCAAGGTTGGAAGTGCTGACGATTGACCAGGAACAAGGGGCTTGAGCAGTAAGGAGGGTAGCAAATGTACAGCGGGCCTGGTTCGGCGCTGGCTTCGCAGTGCTGTTTGGGGATGATTAGGGCGGGAAAGTGAGGTGGGCATGTCCACAAAGGAAGCACTGCTCAAGGAAATAGAGAAAACTCCGGAACCTGTCTTGGATGCGGTCCTGGAGTTCCTCAGGGCGAGACGGCCCGGCGAAGGACGGCTCACAGCGCTGGCGAGCGAAGCAGTGCTCGCAAAAGACTGGCTCAGACCTGAGGAGGACGAGGCATGGAAGGACTTGTAACTGAGAAACCCGTCGAGATAATCCGAAGCTAACTGGAGAGTCTTTTGGACGGGTGGCCGATGAACAGCGGGACATGCCCCATCGCACATTTTGCCTAAATTGTGCGCCCACCCATTCTTCCCATAATCTCATCAAGAAAACTCTTGCACCGGCGAAAATGCGGGGTATATCTAACTTAGTGTTCGTAGCAAGCGGCTGCCGGCGGGCGGCCGGAAAAAAGAGGAAGTTGGCCAACAGCGGAAGGCGTCGCGGCATTGTGCCGCGCGCGGCGGAAACATGGGCTGCATAAGGAGCACAGGCTGGGGCGCACAGGCAACAAGCCATCATGGCCATAACGAGAAGGAGACTGAGAATATGACGTTTCGAGGCAGAATTAGCGGCGGCTTGGTAGTACTGGAGCATCCCCTGTCCCTGCCGGAAGGAACAGAGGTCAAGGTCCAGCCGGTGAAGAAGCGCGGCCGGAGCGGGGAAAAACAGGATCTTTCCGACAAACTGCTCCAATGGGCCGGCAAGTGCAAGGGGTTGCCGTCTGACTTGGCGCGGAACCATGACCACTACCTGCACGGAGGTCCGAAGAGAGATGACTGAGGTGCTCGCGGACACCTTCTACTATCTGGCGCTGGGCAATCCCGGCGACGAAGCGCACGGGCGGGCGGTGAGCGCCTCGCGGGACCGGACACTGCGTCATGTGACACACGCCTGGGTTTTGACTGAGGTCGCTGATGCGCTGGCGCAGGCCAGGTTAAGGGCGCGGTTCCTGGAATTGCTTGAGTTGTTGCGTGATGACCCGCGGATGGTCGTGTTGCCGGCCACGGAGGAACTTTTCCAGTCCGGCATTGAGTTTTACAGAGCCAGGCCAGACAAAGACTGGTCCTTGACCGACAGCATCTCTTTCGTGGTCATGCAGAGGCGCAGGATCAAGGAAGCGCTGACTGGCGACAAGCATTTTGAGCAGGCTGGGTTTGCCGCGGTTCTGCGGCGCCAGCCGAGGTAGGACATGGGCACAAAGCGGGACCGCCGCGCCGTCCCACATTTTGCCAAAATTGTGCGCCCGCCCATTCCTCCCATCCCTCCCATTCTCCCCATAATTCAGTCAAGAAAACCCTTGCTCTTCCAAACC
>JBEKKG010000667.1:0-4733 GCA_050010835.1 Planctomycetota bacterium | reverse complement strand
AAAGCAACCAAGGGAACCGTTGCGCGGACGGGCGGAAGAAAGTGTCGCCGCGCCCCGCCCCGCCGACCTGCGCTTTCACGCTGCCGCGCGCCTATTACAATGCGCTTGTTTTGGGACTAGAAAGCAGGACTTCGTGGGCGGGGTTGTCCAGCAGCTTGGCGGCTCTGGGACTGACGGTTCTCTGCGGCGTCCTTGCCGCTGGGGAGCGAGTTGAAAAGCTGGTGCGCCCGGAAACGATAAGCGAGCAGGAAGACGTTATTCTCATTAACGGCGTGCCGATGCTCGGGCGACCGATTCTGCCGGCCACCGAGACGGAATTCGCGTGGAAGTTGTCGGCTACGGGCGACGTGATCACTCTGCGCTGGGCCGAGTTGCCTGAATCGGAGCGCGTCCGTGTGCAGAAGCTCTTTGGTCTGGTGGTAATGGACAACTGGAAACTAGGCACGGGAGAAAAAGTCCAGGCACTGAGGTTGAAACTGAAATCCGGCAAGACGCTCGAGGGAGTTCTGATGCCGGAGCGGGGCAGGCCAGGCGCGATCGTGATACGCACCGCCACGGTGCCGGCCCTCGAAATCCCCGAGGCCGACATCGCGGCCAAGGCAGTGTTCGAAGCCTACGAGAGTTACTTTTTCAGTGGAGAAGAGCTGTACCTGAAGAGGTTGGCTGAAAAGCAACTGACCGACAAGGACGCGCCGGGGCACTTGGCAATGGCGCAGTGGTGCGCCAGGAACAACCTCTACAAAGAAGCGCTGGAAGAACTGAAGAAAGCGAAAACCATTGATCCACAGATGGGCGAACGGAACAAGGACATTGAAGCGCAACTCATAGTTCAATACGCCGAGCAGCGTGCGGAGGAACTCTACGGCCGCATGACCAGGTCCATGTATGCTGAAGATTACGCAGGGGCAGCCTTCGTGTTGGAGCAGCTAGACCGCAACTTTCGTAATTCGACGATGAAGACCCGCTGGGACAGCCTGCGCCCGCAGATTGAAGTGGGAATGAAGATGGACTTGGACAAGAAAGTAATCCAGCTAGCCTACAGGATGGCCACCCACCTGATAGAGAGGAAGCTGGCCGCAAAGATCCCAATAGATGAGAAAAGCAACCCCGTGCCGAGCATCCCGGGCAAACAGGTGACGACGCGGCACGGCTTGGTTTTCCGCGGGACATTGATCAGCGGCGGCAGTCCCAGCGACGACATTGTTCTTAAAGTCGGCGAGAAGGAAGTGACCATAGCCGCGGTGGAAGTGATGATGGTCCAGGATGTCAACCTGGCCAAGTCGTTCGCGGAGATCGCCCCGTCCTTCGACGAACTGAAAGACTATGTCACAGACACCAACCGCCCCGACGGACTGAAGAGCCAGATGATCGCCAGGCTCTCAGGCTTCTTGAAGGAAACCGAGGAGAAGGTAAAGGAGATCTTCGATGACCGTCTGGCAGTGAAGGTAATAGTTGAGGCAAACGGAATCTACAACGAGCCCACTTGCTACGCCACGCTGCACGAGGCGGACTATGGGGCGGGCAGTTGGCTGCGCGAAGGCCAGCGGCCGGCGAAGCTGACGGCGTGGGACACGCAGCAGAATCAACTCCGTGCGAACCGGAGAGGCAACCAGCTCGGAGCGCAGAACATCCAGCGCAATCAGAAGCCGCTCGATCCGCAGGAAAACCCCGACCTGACCGACGATCCGGCGGTGTGGTGGCAGAACCAGACAGTCCAGACCCAGACTGCCGTGCTGAAGGCCCTGGCCGCGGAGAAGGTCTTCACGGTCCAACAAGTGGACAAGCTGGCCTGCCCCAGTTGCCACGGCAAGGGCGTCTTCGAAGTGCAGGGAGGAGCCGATCTGGAGCAGCACCGTTGCCCGCAGTGCCGCGGCCTCGGGGTCTGGTTCAAGGTGCATTACAAGTAGGGTAACCGACCAGGCCGAGCCGCGACCGTAAGGGAGCGGACAGTGCCGCTTGCTTACGCGCGCGGCTCGGAGACTGAACGGTTACCAAGTAGGTTTGGGGGTGTAGCGGTGGGCCGCAGTCCTGCGCTCGTTGCGTTACTGGAGTTCCGGCATGGCGACCGCTTCGCCCCGGAGTTGCCTGGCCTGGTCTTCAGGCCGGTTGAGGCCATAGAAAATGGCGTTCAGATCAATCCAGGCCGCCAGGCGTTGCAGCTCGCCGGAGTTGAGCCGCACCCCCTCGTGCTCCGGCGCCAGCAGCTTCAGCAAGCGGCTGCCGCGCGCCCCGTACATGCCGCCGGGCGGCGTGACCTCGATCTGGTTCCGCATGCCGAAACGAGGCACGAGGGCCTCGGCCGCGTTCTTCGGATTGGTGCCGCCCCCGCTGAAGTCCCGGGCGCCGCAGAGCGCCCAGTACGATTGCGTGTACCCTTTGTGCGCCGTCCCGCGCAAGTCCAACCCCTTGTCCAGCCGCTCGCCGCCGTGGCACTTCACGCAGTATTGGTCGAGAAGCGGCTGGACCACGCGCACGAACGAGAACGGTGCGCCGCCGAGTTCGCCCGGCTCGATAGGCGACGGCGCCCGGCGCACCGCCAGGAGATCCTTGGTCTCGGGCGCCGACCGCCGGCTCTCGTGGCAGCCGGCACACGCGACCCGCTCGCCCGCCTGCGCGTACGTCGCCGTCCGCATGGTCTGGTAGGCGAAGCCCGCCTGGTCGAGAGCCTGGAAGAGCAACGGCTTGCCCGCCGGGACGCTGAAGTACGCCGACCCGTCCGGCTCCACCGGCACTGTGCCCAGGATGGCCCGCGCGTTCTCTTCGCCCGCCAAGCCTATGGGCGGACTGTTCGCGATCGGCGTCAGCTTCGGGAAGATCTGCACAATCCGGAGCGCCTTGATGCTGCCGCGCGGCACGTTCCCCAGCCCTTTATAGACGTCGGCCAGCACCATCTCGGCGGCAGGCGGCGCATCCGGCGGCAGCAAACTCGGCAGCACCGGCGGCGTGGGCCGCGGGACCAGCGGGCAGGCGTTGGTGCTGCCGATCTCCAGGTCGCGGTAGATAAGCTCGCGGTTGCCGAAGACATCCAGCACGTAGAGCCCCAGGGCATTGGCGGGATTGGGTTGCGGCTCCCACACCAGCGGCGCCGGGCTGTAGGCCGCGAGATAGTACTTCTCCGACAAGGGCCACGGGGCCGCATAGTATTCGGGAATGTTGTGTTCTTCCGCCTCGGGAAAGCGGACGGCCGGAGTGAGCCGCTGGATGGCCTCCTGGCTGTTGGCGCTGACGCTCGGGTCCAGGATGGCAATAGAGCCGCCCGTGATGGAGTGGTGCGCCGACGCCGTGAAGACGATCTTCCCGCTGCCGGGGATCGGCTGCGCCTGGAAGCTGCAGTGCGGCCGCGCGCTGGCGTTGCCCCAGACCGCCACCGGGTTCGTGCCGTCAGGCCGCGTGGCCCACAGATTCTGGTGCGTTACGGCGTCGCGGTCAATGTAGTCCCAACGGCTGTACAGGATCTCGCCGGTGTGCGCCACCGTGGGGAACCACTCGTTCGTGTCGTGGAACGACAGCGTGCGCAGGTTCCGCCCGCCGGCATCCATGCGGTGCAGCGTGTAGACGTGCCAGCGCGGGCTGAACTGGCCGCCAAAACACCGGGCGTAGCCCTTGCGGCGCGTCGAGCAGAATGCGATCCCGCCATCGGGCAGATACGTGGGCATGACGTCATCGTAGGGGCCGCTGGTAAGCTGCCGCAACCCTGTGCCGTCCACGTTGACTTCCCAAATGTGGTAGAAGTCCTCGTCCACGTCGTTCGCCAGGCGGCTGGGATCGAGGACCTTGCCAGAGCACTGCACATAGGAGAAGACGATCCGCTGGGCATCGTAAGACAGCCGGGGTTCCAGGACGCTGCCGTCGGCCAGCTTGCCGCCGAGGATGTCGCGGCAGGCCAGGCTCCGCCCGGGGTTTTCGAGGACGAACAACCCGCCGCCCGGCCGCGCCCGCCAGCCAAAGTACTGCATGACCAGGTGGCTGTACGACGTGGGCGCCTGCTTGCAGAACAGCAGCCTGTCGAAACTCAGCAGGGGATTGGCCAGCACGATCCGGCGCTTCAGACGCCGCACCTCCAGGTACAGCCGTCTACTGTCCTCAAGCGACGGACCGGGCGCGCCGGTGGCGCCTGGGAGCGCCGGCGTCTCGCCGGCCTGGGGCGCGTCGGTTGCGTGTGTTCGCAGGCTGACAGCCTGCGCCACTGCATCCAGTTCCGCGGCCTCGCGCGCGAGGAAGGCGTCCGTTTGCCCGGCGCGCAGATCTGCCAGGAGTTTGCGGGCCAGGCCGAGTTGCCGTTCCGTGGCCGCTGCGTAGGACTGGGGGTTGTCTGCCAGGTTGTCCTCACGCCGCCAGTCCGCCTCGATCAGCTCTTCGTAACTCATCCCTCTCCGATAGGGCCAGCCTGGCGCATCCTTGGCGAGTCCCTGGCTGCCCACCGCCATCTGGTAGTGCCAGCCGTTCTCGCCCTGCCGCTTCTCGGAGAAGCCCAGGGAAGCCTGGAACTGCTGGCCGTCGCTGTAACTGATGAGGGGGTCCCAGTGTGTCGTATCGCAGAAGATCGTCCCGCGTTTGTGCACGACGAAGCGGACCATTTCTCCTTGGCGCACCTCCAGCGTCAGGCTGGGCGTGAGGCCCTGCTGGTCTTGGCCCTCGATCTCAGCCTGCCAGACGGTCTGGTTGCCGAGCACGATGGCCAGGCGCACGCCGTCGCCATCGGCGTGGGCCTTGTAGACGCGGCCCGTGACGGT
>JBEKKG010000666.1:0-4744 GCA_050010835.1 Planctomycetota bacterium | reverse complement strand
GGGGGTCCACGCCGGGCAGCGCGGGGGCGAGCGTCCCAGGGCGCTTCACTTTCCTTGGTATGCTGCCCAACCCGGTTGCGGGCGTCAGCGACATCACCAAGCTGTATGTGGATAAATACGGCGTGCCCCCGGTGGGCAAGCGCGTCTTTATTCACACCCGCCAACAGGTCAACGGCTGGCAAGACTCGCCCAAGCAGACAACTGCGGTCGTTCCTCGAGGCTGAGGCGGTTGCCCAGTGTCTTTAGCGGGCGAGGGCGGGGCGGGGGAAATCCGAAACCCGAAGGCCGAAATCCGAAGAGGCTTTCCCTCGATCAGCGCGCTAGCCGGTTTTCGGCTGGTAGGCGGAAACACCGGCGAGTATCAGCACCTGCAACGAGGAAGTAACGAAGTAGTAACGATGTAGTTACAAGGTAGTAACGAGGTAGTACGCCAACTGCTTGGGTGGTGGTTGCGTGGTAATTGCGTGGTTTTCTCCTTTTGCATTCTGCATTCTGTCTTCTTCCTTCTCCGAACTGGCCGCTTGCGAAGCCGGGCGGTTGAATGGAAAGGTTGGACATTCACAACATGGCTGAAGACCGCACAGATACTTTGAGCCGCCCGGGGACGGAAAGGCCCGCCTTTCCTCCGGGTCTGCACCACGCGTATCTGTTCTCGGTTTTCAACGCCTTTTCGTACCAGATTGTGCTCAGCAGCCCGATGGTGCTTTATGCCAAAACCCTCGGCGCCAGCGCCACGGTGCTGGGCATCATCGCCGGCATGATGCCGCTGCTGGTGATCTTTCAGATTCCGGCGGCCAGTTACATCCCGCGTCTGGGCTTCAAGCGGTTCGTTTATGCAGGCTGGGGCACGCGGGTCATGTTCATCTTTGCGATGGCGCTGGTGCCCCTGACGGGCTTCTTCCTGAAAGCCGAAAGCCGCCTCGCGCTGATGCTCATGCTGTTGTTCTGCTTCAACCTGTCGCGGGGCATCTCCAGTTGCGCGTGGCTGCCGTGGATCACGGCGCTGGTCCCGAGCTCTCTGCGCGGCAAATACCTCGCCCGCGATGCGGCGGTGCAGAACCTCGCCAGTTTCATCACTTTCTTGCTCGCCGGCGCTTGCCTGGCGGGCAACCCCGGCTCCTGGCAGTTCGCCATCCTGTTCGCCTTCAGCGCCATCATGGGCGCCGTCAGCCTGAGCTTTCTCAAACGGATACCGGATGCGGAGATGACCGACGAAATCCGCGCTTCCAAGGGCCGGGTGCCCTGGCTCGAGATGGTGCGCTACTCGCCGTTCAAGAAGCTCCTCTGCGCCCTGGTGAGCTTTTCGATTGCTTACGGCGGTTTGACCGCCTTTGTGGTCGCCTTTCTCAAAACCGAAACGGCCATGTCCGAAAGCCAGATTCTGCTGGTCAGCTCCGTTGCCTTTCTGGGGGGCCTCAGCAGTCTGTGGCTGCTGGGCTCGCGCCTGGACCACTTGGGCAGCAAACCGGTGCTGACGTTTTGTTACGCCGCGTGGGTGGCGGTGTTGGGGGGATGGATTTGCCTGTCCGGCGGCGTTTTGCCCGTGAGGCTGATCAGAGTCCTCGTGCTCCAATTCCTGATGGGGCTGCTGGCCGCGTTGATCCAGATGGCCATTACGCGCCTGGCGATGGCCATCATACCGGCCATGGGCCGCAACCATTTCTTCGCCATCTACTCCACCATCGGCAACGTCACCCTGGGCCTGGCCCCCATCGGGTGGGGGTTGCTCATAGACGCCGTGGGCGCCCGATCCCCGGTCTGGCTCGGCCTGGCGTGGAACCGCTACACGATCTTCTTCGGCGCCGCCGCGCTCGCTTTTACGGTGACCCTGGCGCTGGCACGGCGGCTGCACGAGCCCGAGGCAGCAAGCATGGAGGACTTGCTGCGCGAAATCCTGATTCAGTCGCCACAACGCTTCTGGATCCGCTTCTGGCCAAGAGGGGGGACGTGAGCTGTAAGAACCGTGCTAGGCGGGGGGCGGGGCGCTGGGCGGACCCAGCTTCGTATCGGGCTGCCGGCCTTGGGCGGGAGTCATCAGCGGGCGCACGCGAGCTATTGCGGTTTGGCTTGGAGCAGCCTCTGTCCGGGCCGTCTCCGCCTTCATCCCGAGCCGCTGAAAAATTTCCAGCGTGGCTGCCAACTTCTTGCTTCCCGACGCTTTTTCGCCCTGCGCCAGCTCGAATTGGCCCCAGGCCCGCAGGGTGCGCTCTTGTTCGCCCTCCGCGTTGAGTTTCTGGAACAGGTCCAGACTCTGGCTGAAATATTGGGACGGTTCGCGGGCGCGCGCCTTGGGACCAGCGGCCGCCAGAGGGCTGGAGCCATCGCTCCGTGCGAGCAACTGCCCCAACAGACGTTGGGCAATGCCCACGTCCAGTTCATTTCCGGAGTCGGACGCCAACTTCAGCGCGCGCTCCGCCGCCTGCAGTCCTTCGGCGAGCTTGCCCTGTCCCAGGCAGGACTCGGCTAGAAAGCTAAAGGCTTCAGACAGTACGCTCGAGGTGTGGCTCGAGGCGAGCGGGATGAGCCGGCGGAGATCGGCTTCCGCGTGGGCGAACTGCTCAAGCCCCAGCCGGGCGCCGCACAAATTGCCCAGGTAGATGATCTCGCTTTCCCGGCTGCCGATCTGCCGGGCAATCGCCAGCGCCTTGTCGTAGAAGGTAACGGCCGCAGCGAAATCGCCCCTGAGGCGGGCGCTCTCGCCGAGATTGCTCCACATCGCAGCCGCATTGTGTCGATCGCCGAACTCACGGCATAGCGCCAGGCCCTGCTCGAAGAAAGAGTCCGCTTGCGAGTATTCCCCGCGCTGAAGGTAAACCACGCCTTGGAGTTTAAAGCTGTTCGTCAGGGACCGGCGCTCGCCCAGTTCGAGGCAGAGGCGCTCGGTTTGCCGGTTAAGCGTCAGCACCGCATCCCACTCCGCGAGCCGGTATAACACCCAGCCCCTATAGTGCAGCGCCCGGATCAGCTCGCGGCGGGCGCCTTGGCCCGCTTTTCGCGCCAGCTCCTCGGCCTGTTCGGCCGCCTCAACCGATGCGCGATTGTCCGCCCTGCGTTCGTGCAGGAACGCAAGCTGGTTCCAGGCGCGTGCCTGGCCTCGCAAGTCGGCCAGCCCCTCTGCCAGGCCGCGCATGGCGGTGCAGATCTCCGCGGCCTCGGCGAACCGGGCCCGCGCGCACAAGTTCTCCCCCAGCGCCTCCATCCACTCCAACTGCCCGGCCGGGTTTTGATCGCGCGGGCAGAGGTCGAGCGCTTGGCGCAGGTATTGGATGGCCATTGCCGGCTCGTAGCCGGCGCGTGCGTGAAGGCCGGTGCGACCGTACCACTCCGCTGCCTCGGCGGGGCGGCCGGCGGACTCCAAATGGCTAGCCACCAAGCCCGCGAATTCAGCGCTGCGCTCCCTACTCTGCTCAATCAGCCATGCGGCAGCCTGGGCGTGATACCCGCGGCGCAGTTTCTTTAGCAAAGTCTCGTAGGTGGCATTACGCAGTAGCTCGTGCTTGAAGACAAACTCGGCCGAGCCTGCAAATGCCGAAGCCTCCCGCTGGAGAATGAGCTCTTTATGCCGGAGGCCCGCCAGCGCCTGGAGGATCCCGGCTTTGCTGAGGAACAGTTCGGCGGAGGCCGCGCTGTCCGCGGAACGCTCGCCGGCAGCACCCTTGTTTTCCAGGGCTCGGTCCCAAAAGACCCGCCCAACAACCGAAGCCCGCTGGAGCACGGCTCGTTCGGCGGGTGTGAGGCCGTCGAGCCGGGCCTGCAGAACCCCTGCCAAGGTCGTGGGCACGCGGATGACGGACATTCGCTCGGGTTCGACGCGCCAGGAGTCGGGTCCTGGAATAATCACCTTCTGATCGATCAGCATCTTGACAATCTCCTCGATATAGAAGGGATTGCCCTCGGCGCTGTCCACGATCAAGTCCCTTAGCGTCGGCGGCACGAGGGTGACTTTGCGCAAGATCGTGTGCACCAACAGTCGGCTTTCGCGGCGCAAGAGAGACTCGAGTTGGAGCCGGGTGTGAGCCGGCAGCCCTTCCCCCCAGGCCAGCCGCCGCTCCAGCAGGGTCGGCCTGGCCAGGCAGACCAGCATCAGCGGCGCTTCTTTGCACTCGCGGGCCAGATGCGCCAACGCGTCCAGGGAAGCCTCGTCACTCCAATGAATGTCCTCCGCCACGAGCAGCAGACCTTTCACCGGCGGACCTTCGGCGCCCGAGGCCGTCCCGCGGCTCAGTGCGCTGAAGAACTGCGTCAGGCAGTGAAACGCACGCTGGCGAATCTGCTCGGGGTCCCCCAGCAACCCGCGAAGATAGGGGCTGGAGGAAAAATCCATACCGAGCAGGTGCCCGATAAAATGCGCTATCTGCCGTGGTTGCTGTTTGGGCCAGGTCGTCGCGTCCGCCGTGCGGGCGAGCAACGCCATGATACCTTCCTCAAGCTTTTCGCGGGCCACCGTCGGCAGATCGTTGTCGAGAATCTCGAACCGCGCCGCAAACACGTCCCGCAACGAAGCAAAGGGCAAAGAAGGCATTTCGGCCGTCCCCTGGCCGTAGAAGAACCAGAAATGGGGCGGCGAAAGCAGTTCGGCCCAGTGCTGAAACTCCTGCAACAGGCGCGATTTGCCGATGCCGGCTTCGCCCAGGATCGTCACCGCGTGTGATTCCCGTTCCTCCAACACTCCACGCAGGATGGCCTGCAATCGCTCCAACTCGGATTTGCGGCCCACCATGTCGGTCGAAACTCCTTCAATATC
>JBEKKG010000665.1:0-4769 GCA_050010835.1 Planctomycetota bacterium | reverse complement strand
CACACGCCCACCGGGTTGAAGGTGTTGTTGCCGTAAAAAGCCACCGGGCTGCTGCCGTCGGTGCGCACCGTCCAGAGTTGTTCGTAGTAGACCGCGTGGCGGTCCACGTAATCCCAGCGGGTATAGACGATGCGGCCGTCGCTGAGCACCGCCGGGTCCCACTCCTGCGTCTCATGGAACGAGATGCAGTGCGGATTGGAGCCGTCGCCATTGGCGCAGGCCAGCGTGTAGTTCTCGCAGCCCGGACTGCCGCAGCGATGCCACCCGCCGCGCCGCGTCGAGATAAAGACGAGCCGGCCGTCCGGGAGGTAACGCGGAGCGAAGTCATCGTAAGGTCCGGACGTAAGTTGCCGCAGGCCCGTCCCATCCACACCGACCTCATAGAGATGGTAGTACCGGCCCGGCGGCGCGGCGCTGCCGTTGGCCGGGGCCGTATCGCACTCGCAATGGGAGAAGAGCAGCTTCCGCGCGTCGTAGGAGACATCCAGATGCTGGCAACTGCCTTCCTTCAGTGCGCCGGCGGTCAGGGAGCGGCACTGCATCGTCTCGCCGGGGTGCTCAAGCACGAAGACGCCGCCGCCAGGCCTGGCGTAGCGGCCGTAATACTGCGTGAGCTGATGGCTGAACGCGCTGGGCACCTGTTTGACGAAAACCAGCGGTCGGGCTTTGAGCAAGGGATTGGTCAAAGCGATCTGCCGGCGTAGCGCGTGGACATCCCGCCAAAGCTGCTCCCACGCCGTTTCGTACTCGTTCTGGACCTCCAGCGCCGAGCCGTGCGAATGCAAGAGTTGCTGCCAGCGTTGGCGCAGTTCGTCCCACTCGCGCGCATCCTTGTCAAGGTTCAGGCCGGTGGCCCGCAACTCGGCAATCAACTTGTCGCCTTGCGGGAAAATCTGCTCGATGGCGGCGGGATAGCTCGAGCACTCTCGCTCGGTGTCTATGCCATTCTGCATGCGCCAGTCCCATTCGATGAGGGCCTGTTCGATGGCGGGGCAATAAGACGGCAGCGCCGGCGCTGCGCCCGTGCCAGCCTTGGCGGGCGGAGGAACCAGTGGGATGGGCATGCCGCTGCGGTCCTTGACTCCTTTCGGGTGTTCGACTTTCCTGTCAGACTCAAGCTGTAGGCGTAAGTCTCGCCAGCGTACGCCTGCTTCGCCCTCAGCGCCGCTGACCTTAAGACGGATAACAGCGCTCGCCGTCCCGGCCCCGCGCGACACTTCCAGAAGCACTGGCGCATTCGGCTTCAGCGTTTCGCGCGTCTCCTGATCGTCAACGGAGAGCACAGCCGTCGCGTTCGTGCCGTACACCAACGTGACTTCCGCCACAACCATGAACGGCTCGGCCACGCCTTGCACTGAGATGGTGATACAGGCCTCTTCGCCAGTGCGGACAGCGGCGACGCACTGCGCCGGACGTGTCATCAGGGCTACTTGCGGCCCGTCGCCATTGGCCAGCAGTGAGAAGCCGCATACCGGCGCGCTGGGCGCCGGGGCCGGCTGTCCGCCCAGCGTGACCTCAACTGGCCCGAACTGGGGCGTGGCGGCGAGACAAGTGGCCGGGGCCAACAACGCGAGGGACAGAGCGGCAGACACGAGTGTGGTGAACTTCTTGAGTGAGGTAATCATCTCAGAATCCTCCAGCGATTCCGCGCAACTCTGGAGGCATCATTGCCCGGCGGCAACCTGTGTCAAGTTGCACTTCATCTTGCCTTGCCGCCGCAGGACGGACCTCAGGAGTTTTCAGATTGCCTTTCCAGATTCAAGGCCCTATCATGCTTCCTTCGACTTCACGCACCTGGAGTACCTCTTGGAGGAGGATTATGGGCCAGGATGATTCTTCGGACCAGACCTTGCCGGCCCCCCGGCCAAGCGGCACAGGCACGAAAGCGGGCGGGACGCCCGCGCTCCCAGGTGGCACAGGCTGTCAGCCTGTGCAGCCCGGCTCAAGCGCCAAGGACTTGCCGACAACTGCCACCGGCATCCCGCCCACGATACCGCCGCAAGATTTGTCGGGCGACACTTTCATCGTCAAGGCCCAGCGCGTGGAGCTCATGGGCATCCCCGTCCCCTCGCTGGGCGGGATTCCGCTCCTGGCCAAACTGGGCCAGGGCGGCATGGGCGCGGTGTACTATGGCATCCATCCGCGCCTGGACAAAGAAGTCGCCGTCAAAGTTCTGCCGTTCCATCTGGCTGAGCAGCAGCCGGAAATGATTCAGCGCTTTTTCCGTGAGGCAAAGATCGCCGCGAAGGTGCAGTCGCCTTTCCTGGTGAACGTCACGGACGTGAACCAGGAGAGCGGGCTGTATTACCTGGTGATGGAGTACGTCAGCGGGAAGTCAGCCGGTGCGTATCTCAAGCAACTGCAGAAGAACGGCGAGCAGGGGCTGCCCGAATGCGAGGCCCTGGAAATCTGCATCGCGGCCAGCGAAGGGCTTGCGGCCGCGCACGCCGAGAAGATCATCCATCGCGACATCAAGCCCGACAACATCATGATCCCCAAGGTCAGGGACGCCGAGCAGCTCAATTTCAAGGCCGCCAAGCTCGCCGACCTCGGCTTGGCGCGCGCCGAGGGCATGGGGCAATCCGTGACCGGAGCAGGCTCCTGCATGGGTACCCCGGGCTACATGGCGCCCGAGCAAGCTATGGACGCGAAGACGGTCGGCCACTCCGGCGACGTCTTCAGCATGGGCGCGACGCTCTACGCGCTGCTTGCCGGCAAGGCGCCCTTCACGGGCGACGGGCTGATGAAAGTCCTGCTGGCCACGCGGGAGCAGCCACATGTGCCCATCCGCGAGTTGCGCCCCGATGTCTCGGCCAAGACGGCGGAATTGCTGGACCGCTGTCTTGCCAAGGACCCCGCGCAACGCTACGCGGACGGCGCAGCCTTGGTTGGAGCGTTAAGGGCCTGCCGCACGGCGCTCGACGCACCTCAGCCAAAGCCCAATGCCGCCGCCGCAGTTCGTACCGCCGGCGTCCCGCAGGCTGTACCGCGGGCGTCCCGCCCGCCCGTGGGCCGGCGAGACGCCGGCGCTACAATTCCGAGCCGCGATCGTGAGGGGAGTCCCGAAGCTTCGGGACTTGCTGACGCGCGCGGCTCGGAAGCATCGCGGCAGCAGGTAGGGCGACCCGCCGGGTCGCCGGGCGAGCCAGCGGCTCGCCCTAAAACGAAGTACATCGCCCTGGCCCTCCTGGGTCTGGGTGCGTTGGTTCTTGCCCTGGCGCTGCTGCGTGGCGGCGGCGCGGACAAATCAGGCCGCCAGGCGGATTCCACTGCGTCTACTCCGCCCATTCCGTCCATCCCGTCCATTCAGTCCAGGCCCGAGGCCGGCGCCCCTGCCGCCCAACCGGATGTAGGCGCGTTGCCCAAGGAACTGTCGCTCGACCTCGGCGGCGGCGTGAAGATGGAAATGGTGCTGGTGCCGGCGGGCGAGTTCATGATGGGGTCCGCCTGCAATAAGCCGGAGGAGAAGCCCGTCCACAAGGTCAAGATCAGCAGGCCGTTCTACATGGGCAAATATCACGTCACCGTGGCGCAGTTCAGAGCGTTTGCGGACGGGACGAAGTACCAGACGGTTGCGGAGAAGCAGGGCTTTGCCCACGCCTGGAAGGACCAGTTTGTGAAGGACCAGGTTGTGAAGGGGACTAATTGGCGGACCCCTGGCTTCCCGCAAGAAGACAACTACCCTGTGTCTGTGATCACTTGGTACGATGCTCAGGAGTTCTGTAAATGGGCGACGAAGCTGGCTGGCCGGACCGTCCGGTTGCCAAGCGAAGCGGAGTGGGAGTACGCCTGCCGTGCGGGCACGACAACGCTGTACAACACTGGCGACAAGGATTCGGACTTGGAACTGGCGGGGTGGTTCGAAAAGAACTCCGGGATGCACACGAACGCCGTGGGGCAAAAGAAACCGAACGCCTGGGGCTTGTACGACATGCACGGCAACGTGTGGCAGATGTGTGCGGACTGGTTCAACGACAAGTACTACGCTGATTCTCCGCCCGTTGACCCGAAAGGCCCGGCCAACGGCGGTCACCGTGTGCTGCGCGGCGGCACCTGGAATTCTTACCCACGCCAATGCCGTGCGGAGTTCCGCAGCAGGACTACTCCCGAAGCCCCGTACGCTGATATCGGATTCCGGTGCGCGCTGGACCTGCCGGGAGGCGGCGCACCCGCCGCCGTTCAACCGGAAACCCCAAACTTGAAACCTGAAACTGCGGCGCGTCCTAAGGAGATTGCGCTCGACCTCGGCGGCGGCGTGAAGATGGACATGGTCCTCATCCCGGCGGGCGAGTTCATGATGGGGTCCGATGAGGCGGATGCCCAGCCGGACGAGAAGCCGGTCCACAAGGTTAAGATCAGCAAGCCGTTCTACATGGGCAAGTATCATGTCACCGTTGCGCAGTTCCGGGCGTTCGCGGATGCCACGAAGTACCAGACTCAAGCAGAGGTTGCGGGCGAAGCAGGGACCAATAAGGATGCCAAGGACCTGAAAGGACCCAATTGGAAGACGCCCGGATTTCCCCAGGAGGACAACTACCCTGCGTGTGCCATCACATGGAACGATGCCCAGGAGTTCTGTAAATGGGCGACTAAGCTGGCTGGCCGGACCGTCCGGCTGCCGAGCGAAGCGGAATGGGAATACGCTTGCCGGGCGGGGACGACAACGCGGTACAACACTGGGGACAAGGACAGCGATTTGGCACAGGCGGCGTGGTACAAGAAGAACTCAGGGCTGCACACCAACGCTGTGGGGCAGAAGAAGCCGAACG